>NZ_SMKJ01000344.1:0-6548 GCF_004348615.1 Micromonospora sp. KC207 | reverse complement strand
GGACGGGCGGACGCGGACGGGTTCGGACGGGCGGGCGCGGGACGGGTCAGGCGCGGGACGCGCGGTGCAGGGCCACCACGCCACCCGTGAGGTTGCGCCACGCCACCCGCTCCCAGCCGGCCGCGCCGATCCGCGCCGCGAGGGCCGACTGGTCGGGCCACGCCCGGATCGACTCGGCCAGGTAGACGTACGCCTCCGGGTTGCTGGACACCGTGCGGGCCACCGCCGGCAGCGAGCGCATCAGGTACGACAGGTAGACCGTCCGGAACGCCGGGTTCACCGGGGTGCTGAACTCGCAGACCACCAGCCGGCCGCCGGGCCGGGTGACCCGGGCCAGCTCGCGCAGGGCGGCGTTGGTGTCCGACACGTTACGCAACGCGAAGGAGATGGTCACCGCGTCGAAGCTGGCGTCGGCGAAGGGCAGCCGCAGCGCGTCCCCGGCCAGCAACGGCACCGCCGGGCGGGACCGCTTGCCGGCAGACAGCATGCCGAGGGAGAGGTCGGCACCGACCGCGTACGCGCCGGACTGCGCCATCTCCTCCGTGGAGACGCCGGTGCCCGCACCCACGTCCAGCACCCGGTCGCCGGGGCCGAGCCCGAGGGCCGCCCGGGTGGCCCGCCGCCACGACCGGTCCTGCCCGAAGGAGAGAACCGTGTTGGTCAGGTCGTAGCGGGCCGCCACCCCGTCGAACATCGCGGCGACCTCGTGCGGCTGCTTGTCCAGGCTGGCGCGCTGGCCCTGCGGGGTACGGCTCACCCCTCCACTCTGCCAGCCACCGCCCGGACGCGGTACGGGCGGGGTGGTCGCCCACCCCGCCCGTACAAGTCGTGCCGTCGTGCCGCGACCGCGTCAGTCGGTGGGCTTCTCGTCCTGCGGGGTGACCAGCACCACCCGGCGACGACGGGCCAGCATCAGCAGCACACCGCCGACCACCAGCACGGCCGCGCCGACGCCACCGATCAGGCCCGCCTGCACGCCGGTGACCGGCAGCCCGCCGTCGTCACCGCCGGTGCTCGGCGAGGGGCTGGCCGTCGGCTGCCCGGAGGGCGTGGCGGTCGGGGTCGGGGTCGGGGTCGGCTGGACGGCCAGGTCCACGAACACGTCGAACACGGCCTGGTTGTCGACCTCGTCCGTCTCTGTGAAGGCACGGCGCTGCGCCGAGGAGGCGACGCGGGGCTCCTCCTCGGGGGCGCCCTCCGCCCCGTCCAGCCCGTACGCGTACAGCTCACCGATGCGCAGGACCGGCTCGGCCGCGTCCTCGGCGACCTTCACCCGTACCTCGTCGGTGTAGTACTCGCCCGGCTCCACCACCGCGCCGGTGTCCTCGCAGAACGCCTGGGCCAGCCCGCCGATCTCCTGCTCGACGCAGTTCTCGGGTAGCTTCGCGAAACTGACCTTGGCCGGCAGGGTGAGGGCGTAGAAGATGCCCGTCGCCTTGCGGCTGCCGTCGTTGTAGACCGCCCAGTCCAGCGGGGCGGTCCCGCCGCGCGGGATCGGCTTGAGCTCGGGCTCGCTGTTCTGCGCGCCGTCGACCACGACGTTGGCGTACCCGTCCTGCACCCAGGAGGTGAGGTCGTAGCCGGGGCGGGTGACGGTGATGTCGACCGTCTCGGTGTTGTCGTCGGTGTTCGGGTCTGCGGTGGCCGAGGCGATCGTCACCGTCAGCGCGCCGCCCCTGCCCCGTCCGCCCGTGCTGAACAGCGGGATGCCGAAGTCCTCGGTGGTGCCGCCGGCGAGGTCGCCGAGCAGGCAGGTGAACGTGGTGCCGGAGACGTCGCAGCCCTCGGGCACGACGAAGCCGACCCGCCGGGTCAGCTCCTTCGTCTCCACGGTGACCCGCACGTCCCGGGCCGCCGCCGAGCTGCGGGTGTTGTCGACGGTGAACTTGAACGGCTTGGCCTTGGCCGCCTCCACGCCCCTGGCCAGGTTCTGGCTGAGCGGGACGAGTGCCAGGTCGGCCTGGTCGGCCGCCTGCGCCGGGGCCGCCACGGTGGCCAGGCCACCGGCGGCCAGCAGCGCCGCGGCACCGGCACGGGCCAGCGCCGAGCGGTGGAACGAGGTCATTGATCCCCCGGGTTTGGGAAGAAGGAGGAAGGTTGCGGAACCGAGCGGACGTTATCCGAGGTAGATCGTTTGCGCCAGCAGCGGCATGGGTTGTTCATCTGTCCGGCCACCACTCGTCGCGACAACGAGGGCGGGATGGTCGCCCATCCCGCCCCCACTGCGGTGCATTATGTGAACGGCCCCCACGGGCCGATGGAGGACTGAACCTCAGACACGTCGCGGGGGACGTTAGCGACCTGGGGTGACCTGCGCGACCCTTTGGCGGGATAGGACGCACACCAGGTCCGACAGGACCAACAGAACTGTCCGGACCGCCGATCGGATCACCAACCGACCGGGGGGCCTGTCCTCGCCCACCGTGCCCGCCGCAGCGCGCAGGGTCAGCTCGCCTCGACCAGCGGCAGCGACTTCCCGGCACCGCCGCCCGGCATCGCGATCGACGAGAAGTGTGACACCACCCGGTCGTCGGTCGGGTCGTCGGCGGGGGTGTGGTGCACCGCGAGCCGGTGGTAGAGGGTGTCCCGCTGGGCGGGGATGCGGTCCGCCGAGCGGATCATGCCGATCAGCTCGTGCAGGTTGGAGCGGTGCCGGGCGCCCGCCGAGGAGATCACGTTCTCCTCCAGCATGATCGAGCCGAGGTCGTCCACGCCCATGTGCAGGGCGAGTTGACCGACGTCCTTGCCGGTGGTCAGCCAGGACGCCTGTAGGTGCGGAACGGTCTCGAAGAAGAGCCGGGAGACCGCGACCAGGCGCAGGTACTCCAGGGCTGTCGCCTGGGTGCGGCCCTTCAGGTGGTTGTTCTCCGGCTGGTACGTCCACGGGATGAACGCCCGGAAGCCCCGGGTGCGGTCCTGCACGTCGCGGATCATCCGCAGGTGCTCGATCCGCTCGGCGTTGGTCTCGCCGGTGCCCATCATCATCGTGGCGGTCGACTCCAGGCCCTGCCGGTGGGCCAGCTCCATGACCTCCAGCCAGCGCGCGCCGGACTCCTTGAGCGGGGCGATCGCCTTACGCGGCCGGTCCGGCAGCATCTCCGCGCCGGCCCCCGCGATCGAGTCCAGCCCGGCCGTCTTGATCCGCGCGATGGTCTCGTCGAGGCTGACGCCGGAAACCTTGGCCATGTGCAGGATCTCGCTCGGCCCGATGGAGTGGATGGCGAGCTGCGGGTACGCCTGCTTGACCGAGGAGAACAGCTTTTCGTAGTACTCCACGCCGTAGTCGGGGTGGTGGCCGCCCTGGAGCATGACCTGGGTGGCGCCCAGCTCGACCGCCTCGCCGCAGCGGCGCAGGATCTCCTCGGTCGGGTGGGTCCACCCTTCCTTGTGCTTGGGGGCACGGTAGAAGGCGCAGAACTTGCACGCCGTCACGCAGACGTTCGTGTAGTTGATGTTGCGGTCGATCAGGTACGTGACGATGTTGTCGGGGTAGCGTCGCCGCCGCACCGCGTCGGCCGCCTCCCCGAGGGCGTGGAAGGGCGCCTCGGTGTAGAGCAGCAGGGCCTCCTCGGGCGTGATCCGCCCGCCGTCCGCGCCGCGTTGCAGGATGTCGTCAATCTCCCGGCTCACCGTCACACGTTCGAGGGTACGCCGGCCGGCGGTCCAGGCCCGCAGGGCGGTCCAGGCCCGCCGGCCGAAGGCCAGCACGGGCAAGGCCGGTCCTTCGAGTCCCGTACGCCGACCGCCCGCGCGGCCGGCAACCGGACGGCAGCCCTCTGTCTGCGCCCTTTGGAGCTGCCCCGTCTGTGGGACCGCGACCAGCCTGCGGCACCGCACGAGCCGCGCCCCGTCTGTCAGGGCGGTTCGGCAGAAGGCGAAACCGCGTGGCATTCAGGCCCCGGGACGTTCCGGCAGGTCGGCGACGAAGGCGGCCCAGACCCGCCGATCGCCAGAACAACGCGGTCAGCTTGTGGTCGAGGTAGACGACCGACCGGTTGCGCGGGAAGTCGAACAACGCGAACGAGCCGTTAGGCCGGTGTGCCCGCCGACCGCCAGCGGCACCACCCCCAGCGTCACCGTCGGCCGCTCGGCCGCCTCGACCAGGTGCCGAAGCTGGCGGGCCATCACCCGGGGGCCGCCGAGCGCCCGGCGCAACACCGCCTCGTCGAGCAGCGTCGGCGCTGGCCTCTCTGCCGCCACGTGGCCAACGGCGGGCACTCACTGAGCGTTCCTCGCCGTTCCCGCGCCGACGGAGCGCTCGCTCGGTAATCCCGTTGGAGAAGCCGAGGATGTCCTTCTCCCCGTCCAGGGTGACCCCGATCGCGGCGTAGATCGGCCGGTTCGCGACCTGCCCGTCCCGCACCCTGACCACGTGAGGTCGGGCCGCGGCGCGGTGTCGGTCTTTCGACCGGTCCGTTTCCGCGGCCCGCCTCCCGAACCGGACGTGCGGCTTTCACCGCATCCGGCTCTCCACAAGTCCCGGCGGGCCGGGCGTGATCTTCATGCTGCGGTTGGCCACGGGCTCGGGATTCGGGTTCCCCGATACCGGTAGCGGGTGGTGCCCGCTTGGGTGGGGTTCCAGAGGGTCACCTCGCCGTCTCTGGGCCACCAGCCACCGTCGCAGTAGCGGCGGCGGAGTTCCTTCCAGCTGATCTTCTTCCGGTGTTTGCGGCGGAGTCTGATCATGATCTGCCGCCAGGTGAACGCTCGCAGGTAGTCGAACGTCTTGAACGACACACCGGGCCGGAAGTAGGTGGTCCAGCCGTGCAGCACCCGGTTGAGTTGGTGCAGCACCTTGGCCAGGTCCAGGTTCAGGTCCTGATGACAGATCGTCTTGATCTTCCCGGTGATGGAGGTCAGAGCCTTCTTCGACGGGTAGTTGTAGACGAACTGCCGGATGTCTCCCCTACGGCGGTGGCGCTGGATGCGCCAGCCGAGGAAGTCGATGCCGTCGTCGATGTGCGTGATCAGGGTCTTGGCCTCCGACAGGCGCAGTCCCATCGGGGCCAACAGCGTCGCCGTCTGTTCCCGCAGGACTTCCGCGTGCTGACGCTCGCCGCGCACCAGGATGAGGAAGTCGTCCGCGTAGCGGATGAACTTCCACGTCCCTAAACCTTTACGGCGGCGCTGTTCGCGGTCCCATTGGGTCCAGCTGTTCCACTGCCCAACGAAGTGCTCGTCGAGGATCGACAGGGCAATGTTGGACAGCAACGGCGACAAGATCCCGCCCTGCGGGGTGCCGGTGTTCGACTCGCGTAAGCCCTCGTCCTTGCTGAGGATGCCTGCTTTGAGGAACGCCTTCACCAGGGCCAACACCCGTTTGTCTCCGACCCGTCGGCGCACCCGGTCCATCAGGGCCGTGTGGTCGATCTCGTCGAAGCAGGCGGCGATGTCACCTTCCACCACCCATTCGTAGTTGCGTGGGTGGGAGGTGAGGTGACGGGTCTCCGCGACCGCGTCATGCGCCCGCCGGTTCGGGCGGAAGCCGTAGGAGCACGGCTGGAAGTCCGCCTCGAAGATCGGCTCTAACACCAGCTTCAGGGATGCCTGCACGACCCGGTCGGTCACGGTGGGGATCCCCAGACGCCGCTTCTTGCGCGTGCCCGGTTTCGGGATCATCCGTTCCTTGACCGGCAACGACCGGAACGAGCGCGAGCGCAACTGCTCCCGCACGTCGCGCAGGAACGCCTCCGTGCCGCGTTCCTTCTCCACCGAGTAGGCGGTCTGGCCGTCCACCCCAGCGGATCGGGCTCCCTTGTTGCCCCGCACCCGAACCCACGCCTCGGTCAGAAACGCGGGGTCGGCGACGAGGTTGAACAGGTCATCGAACCGGCGATGAGGATCACTCGTCGCCCACTGGTGCAGTTTGGTCTGGATCTTCAGTACCCGAAGCTCTGCCGACCCAGGTAAGGGCCAGACCGGCTCCGGTGCGCCGGCGTTCACCGGCGGCTCTTCCGACATTCCAATCTCCTCGCTGCTGACTTGCTGGCCCCCTTCGCCATGTGGTCGGCTTTCCCGACCTCGGACTACTACGAGACCTCCGCCCCACCCAGCAGCCATCAACCGGCGACGGGTCTGCCCGTCGCCGCCCCGGACGGGCGGCGCAAGGGCGACCGTGGGTGGTTCCCGCGTTCACTGCTGACCGATCGACGAGGTAGGCGCCCAGCTGTTATCCCGGCAGCATCGCCACGGCTACGCCGCAGACCTTCACCATGGCCTCCACGCCCGGCGCTATCAGTCGGACATGAAGTCGACCGCCTCACATCGCAGGCGGTCGTGCACTGCACCCCGGCCCACATCCACCAGGTTCGAGCCGGCACATCGCTTACGGAACGTCAACGCTGGTTCCTGTCAGTACACCTTCTCGTCTCGCTAGCCGGACCCGCACCGTCTGGCAGTACCGGCACGTCCCGTCGTTGTCGGGGCTGCTTCCCACCCTCCCCGGCGTCCCCCGGATCAGGCTGCCCCCAGCTTCACGCAGCCGCTGCGACGGCCACGAGGTGAAGGTCTTCCACCTCCACTCGGTTCAACAGCGCCTCGCGGCGCAC
>NZ_SMKJ01000343.1:0-6606 GCF_004348615.1 Micromonospora sp. KC207 | reverse complement strand
CCAGCGAGCACTCCCCCGACCGCAGCGACTGCGCCGCCAGGTGAATCGCCACCAGCGACGACGAACAGGCCGTGTCCACCGTCACCGCGGGCCCCTCCAACCCCAGCGTGTACGCCACCCGGCCGGAAACCACGCTGCCCGCCCCACCGATCCCGCGGTAGCCCTCCACGCCGTCGGGGGCGTCGATCACGCCGGCGCCGTAGTCGTGGAACATCAGCCCGGCGAACACGCCCGTACGGCTGCCGTGCAGTGACGCGGCCGGAATCCCGGCGCGCTCGACCGTCTCCCAGGCCACCTCCAGCAGCAACCGCTGCTGCGGGTCCATGGCCAGCGCCTCGCGCGGGCTGATACCGAACAGTTCGGCGTCGAAGTCCCCGGCTCCGGCGAGGAACCCGCCTTCCCGGACGTAGCTCTTGCCGGCACGGTCCGGGTCCTCGTCGTAGAGGGATTCCAGATTCCAGCCGCGGTCGGCGGGGAACCCGGAGATCGCATCGGTGCCTTCGCTCACCAGGCGCCACAGGTCGGCGGGCGAGGTGACACCACCCGGCAGACGACAGCCCATGGCGACGATCGCGATCGGCTCGGCGGGCATGGCCTGCCTGCCCTCCGGTTCGGCGGGCGTGGCGGCTGCGGTACGTCCGGGCAGCAGCGTGCCCGCCAGGAACGTGGCGACCGCTCGGGCGGTGGGGTGGTCGAAGGCGAGGGTGGCGGGTAGCCGCAGACCGGTGGCGGCGGTCAGGGCGTTGCGCAGTTCGACTGCCATCCGGGAGTCGTAGCCCAGGTCGGTGAAGCTGCGGTCGGCACCGATCCGGCCGGGTTCGGTGGCGCCGAGCACGGTCGCCACGCCGCCGCGGACCAGGTCGAGCAGGATCCGGTCCTGCTCGCGCTGGCTGCGGCCGTCCAGCCGGGAGCGCAGCTCGGCCAGCGCGACGGTGTCCGGGGCCGACGTGGGGCGGCTGATCAGATCGCGCAGTTGGGCGGCCGGCACGGCGGTCACGGCCTGCGGGGAGTCGGTGGACAGCGCGACCACGTGCGGTTCCACGGCGCTGAGGGCAACGTCGAGGCAGGCGAGCAGGTCGCGCTCGGTCACCGGGCCGGCGGCCAGCGAGACCGCGGTGCGACCGACGGCCCGGTGGGCGCGTACCCGTGCCTCGGCGGCGAGGTCGTCGCCGGACCCGAGCTGCGCGCAGGCCAGGCGGAGATCGACCGACAGGTCGCCGGGCAGCACCGGGCCGGTCTCGGCCACCAGCCGGGTGCCGGCCGGGGACTCGGCGAGGATCCGGGCGACCTGCTCGGGGTTGGCCAGGACCGGCTCGGCGCCGGCCGCCGCCAGTTCGGCGACGGTCTCCGGACCGGCGTCGGTCAACACCAGACGGCGTACGCCGTAGACCGTGACCAGGTGCCGGGCGACGAGCCGGCCCAACTCCCGGTCGGCGCCGGTGACCGCGGCGATGGTGTCCGCGCCGAGCGGGAACGGTGTCGTGGTGGTGGCCTCCATCCGGCCGAGCCGGGGCGCCCAGCCGCCGTCGGCGCGCAGGATCAGGTGCGGCTCGTCCCGGGTGAGCAGAGCCGGCAGGTCGGCCCAGCGCGGCGTGTCGCCGTCCACCTCGACCAGCACGGCGGTGTCCCGGTCGGCGCGGTCCACTCCGGAGCCGGCCGGCGCGATCAGGACCAGCTGTGCCCGCCTGGTGTTGGCGGCCCGCCAGCGGGCGAGCACGTCGGCCACCCAGGCGTGGGGGTCGCCACCCGGGTAGGCGATGAAGACGTGCGAGGTGTCAGCCGGGAGACCGGTCAGGCTGGGCTGATCCGGAACGGCTGTCAGCCCTTCGGGCCGCGCTCCGACGACGACCAAGTCCGGCTTGGCCGCATCCGTGGTCGCGGGCAGCCGGGTCCACCGCCTGGCCAGCAGGGTTGGCAGCTGACCGCGTACGGCGAGAAGTTTGGCCGGGTGGTCGGCGAGCGCGTGGCGCCGCACCTTGCGCGACCCGGTGCGCGGGATCGCGTCGACCCGGTAGAGGCGCTCGGGGATCTTGTACGCGGAGAGCACCCGCTCGCACCGCGCGAAGATCTCGGCCGGATCCACCGGGCCGTCGGTGACCAGGTATGCGACCGGTACCTCGCCGAGCACTTCGTGTGGCACGGCGGCGACCGCCACGTCCGTGACGCCGGACGCGCCGCGGATCGTCTCCTCGACCTCGGTCGGATGGATGTTCTCGCCGCCGCGGATGATGATGTCCTTGCGCCGGCCGCTGATCGTGAGGTTGCCCGCCGCGTCGGCCCAGGCCAGGTCGCCGGTGCGGTACCAGCCGTCGCGGATCGCCGCCTCGGTCGCCGCGGGCTGGCCGTGGTAGCCGACCATCAGGTTCGGGCCGCTGACCCAGACCTCGCCCTCGGTGCCGACCGGTACGTCCCGGCCGCTGTCCGGCTCGACGATGCGTACGGACAGGCCTGGCACCGGCCGCCCGCAGGAGCCGTCCGGCGCCCCGGCGGCGGGCACGCTCATCGTGATCGCACCGCAGGTTTCGGTGCTGCCGTAGCTGTCCAGCAGCGCGATGCCGAACGTGCGGCCGAACGTGGCGCGCAACGCGGCCGGGGTGACCGCCCCGGTGACCAGGCAGGCCCGTAGTTCGGGCAGGCGGGCCCCGGTGTCGGCGGCGCGCAGCAGGTAGTGGAACATGGCCGGCACGCCCGGCAGAATGGTGTAGGTCCCCGCGCTGAGCAGGTCGAAGACGTCCTCGGCGGCGAACCGGGACATGATCCGCGCGGTGGCGCCGACCGCGAGCACGCCGTGCATGCAGAGCACGTGGGCAAGGCTGTGGAACAGCGGTAGCGGCCACAGCAGCCGGTCCTGCTCGTCGAGGCCGAGGATCGGCACGTAGCAGTTGGCGACGGACCACAGGCAGGCCCGCTGGGTGGACAGCACCCCCTTGGGGCGGCCGGTGCTGCCGGAGGTGTAGAGCATCCACGCGACCTCGTCCAGGCCGAGGTCGTCGGGGGCGGGCACGGCCGGTTCGATCCGGACCAGCGCCTCGAACGAGCCGGGTGCGGTGCCGTCGTCCACCACCGTGCGAACCCCGGGGGCGGCGACCCGCCGGACGCGGTCGAGCCGGGCCCGATCGGTGATCACCACCTTGGCTCCGCTGTCGGTGAGCAGGTGGGCGAGCTCGGCCTCGGTGGCGTCCGGATCGACCGGTACCGCCACCGCGGCCGCGCGGGCGGACGCGTAGTAGCTCTCCAGTACGGCGATGCCGTTGGGCAGGAAGATCGCCACCCGCTCCCCGCGGCCGAGGCCGTCGGCGACGAGGTGGCCGGCGAGCCGCCGGGTACGCAGGTCCAGTCCGCGGTACGTGACCGCGCGCCTGTCGTCCTCGAAGGCGACCTTGTCGGCGAACCGTTCGGCGTGGTCGCGGAGCAGCTCCGAGATCGGGCGGACGACCTCTCCCATGGATCCCCCTCGTGTCGGCGGGCGCGCCGTTCAGCGGCGGATGGTGGCGGTGTTCAGCAAGACGGTCACGTCGCCGGACGTGTAGTTGGCGGTGGCGAGATCGCGCCGGCCGTCGTGGTCGAGATCGATCGCGACGATCTCCGAAGGGTGCTGGGCTGCCGCGGGCAGGCTGATGGCCGCCGCGAAGCCGCCGCCGCCGTCGCCGGTGAGCACGCTGATCGTGCTGGTGTGCACGTCGGCGGTGGCCAGGTCGAGTTTGCGGTCGCCGTCGACGTCCACCGCCACGACGTCGGCCGGGCCGGCTCCGGTGGCGAAGGTCCGGGTGTTCGGGTAATCGCCGAGGCCGTTGCCGAACAGCACGATCACCGCGTTGCCGAGGTAGTCGGAGGCGATCAGGTCGGGCTTCCGGTCGCGGTCGACGTCGGCGACGGCGATGCCGACCGGCCCGGTGCCGGCCGGGAAGCTGCGGGGAGCGGCGAAGCCCCCGGCCCGGTCGGCCAGCAGCACGCTTACCCTGCCGGTGGCGACGCTGGTCACCGCCAGGTCGGGGCGGGCATCGTCGTTGAGGTCGGCGATCGTGACATCGGTCGGGTCGGTGCCGGCCGGGAAGGTGCGGGGCGCGGCGAGCCCGCCATTGCCGTCGCCGGCGAGGACGCCGACCGAGTCGTGGTCGGTGACCACCACGTCGCGCTTGCCGTCGCCGGTGACGTCGCCCACGGCGAGGTCGCCGGAGCGGGCGCCGGCCGGGTGGCTCACCGGCGCGGCCAGGGCACCGCCGCCCTTGCCGAGCAGCACGGCGACCGTGTTGTCGATCAGGTTGGCGACCACGACGTCCGGAATGCGGTCACGGTCGAGGTCGGCGACGGCGACGTCGGCCGGTCCGGCGCCGACCGCGATGGGCGGGGTCGCGGTGAGCCGGCCGGTGCCGTCGCCGCGCAGGACGCTGAGGGTGCCGGCGTCGAAGTTGGGGGTCAACAGATCCCGGTGGCGGTCACCGTCGAGATCGGCGGCGACGATGGAGGTGGCGCCCGGTCCGGCGGCGGTGATCACCGCGGGCGCGAAGCTCGCTCCGGCCGCGTGGGCCGCCGCCGGCAGCGCGGTCAAGCCGACCGCGGCACCGCCGATGGCGAGCGCCGCCGCTCGGACGCACCGCCGTACGCCCTGGATGTCCCCGTGCTCGCGCATCTCTCTCCTCACTGGATGTTGCCTCTGCAGTGACGGTAGGTGCGCCTGACCGCGCCCCGGGACCCCTTAGCCCCCCCTACCAGCGCGGCCGACGCTTCTCCGCGAAGGCGCGCGGACCCTCGATCCACTCGTCGCCGGCAAGGCGGCGTTCCTCCCACTCGAAGCGGGTGGCGAAGGCCTGTTGCAGCGGCATGGTGACGGAGGCGGTGGCGGCCTCCTTGATCGCCCGGACCGCGAGCGGCGAGCAGCTCAGCACGTCACGGACCCAGCCGTCGACGCAGGCGTCCAGACCGGCGGCCGGGACGACCTCGTTGACGAGCCCGTAGCGCAGCGCGTCGGCTGCGCTCATCCGTCGCCCGGTGAGCAGGTGCCCGAGGGCGATACGAAACGGTGCCTGCCGGGCCAGGCGGAACACGCCGCCCGCACCGGGCACCAGGCCCAGCCGGGCCTCCGGCAGGCCGAACTCGGCGTGTTCGGCGGCGATCACGAGGTCGCAGGCCAGGGCGAGCTCGAAGCCGCCGCCGAGGGCGTACCCGTTGACCCGGGCGATCAGCGGCTTGCTGAACCGGAACCGTTCGGTCAGTCGGGGCCAGCCGGGCTGGCCCCGACTGCCGAAGGTGGTCGGTGGGGTGCCGGCGCGGTTGCGGACGGCCAGTTCCTTGAGGTCCTGGCCCACTGAGAAGGACCGGTCACCGGCGCCGGTGAGGACGACCACCCGGACCTCGTCGTCGCGCTCCACCTCGTCCCAGATCCGGCCGAGTTCGGCGTGCGTGGCCCGGTCCATGGCGTTGAGTACCGCGGGCCGGTCGATGGTGACGCGGGCGACCCCGCCGTGCAGCTCGTAGCGGACCCGCGCGTCGTCGGACACAGGCGCCTCCGGTCTCAGAACGGATAGGGTGGCGGGCTGTCGCGTACGGTGAGCCACTGCCATTGCGTGAACTCGTCCCAGCTGTGGGTGGCGCCGTACCGGGCACCGTTGCCGGACGCGCCGCGGCCACCGAACGGCACGTACGCGTCGTCGTAGACGGTCTGGTCGTTGACGTGCACGATGCCGGTGCGCAGCCGGTCGGCGAGGGCGGCGCCCCGGGCGGGTGAGCCGCTGTGCACGGCGGCAACCAGCCCGTACGCGGTGTCGTTGGCGACCGCGACCGCCTCGGCGTCGTCGCGCACCACGACGACCGGTGCCACCGGGCCGAAGATCTCCTCGGTGAACGCCGGCATGCTGGCGGTCACCCCGGCGAGCACGGTGGGCCGGTAGAACAGCCCGTCGTGGGTGCCCCCGGCGCGCACGGTGGCGCCGGCCCGGATCGATTCGCCGACGATTCGTCGTACCCGGTCCAGCTGCCCCTGGTTCACCAGCGGGCCGAGGTCGACGTCGCCACCGGCGGGGTCGCCGACGCGCAGCTTGTCGGCGCGCCGGGCGAGCCGGTCCAGGTACTCGTCGGCGACCGACTCCACGACGATGTGCCGGCCGGCGGCCATGCAGATTTGGCCCTGGTGGAAGAAGGCGCCGAACGCGCCGGCGGAGGCGGCGGCGTCGAGGTCGGCGTCGTCCAGCACGATCAGGGCGTTGTTGCCGCCGAGTTCGAGGGCGGCGCGCTTGAGTGCGCGGCCGGTCCGCTCACCGATGCTCCGGCCGACCGCCGTGGAGCCGGTGAACGCAATCATGGCCACGTCGGGGTCATCGACCAGGGCGGTGCCCTCGTCCGCGTCGCCGGGAAGCACGTGCAGGACCCCGTCGGGCAGGCCGGCCAGTTCCAGCAGTCGGGCGATGAGCAGGCCGCCGCTGACCGGGGTGTCGACGTCGGGCTTGAGCACCACGGTGTTGCCGAGCGCGAGCGCCGGCGCCACCGCCCGCATGGCCAGGATCAGCGGGAAGTTCCACGGCGTGATGACGCCGACGACGCCGAGCGGGATGCGGCGGGCGATGCTGCGGGCGCCGGCGGGGGTGGCGAGCAGTTCCCCGTAGGGTTGGG
>NZ_SMKJ01000342.1:0-6617 GCF_004348615.1 Micromonospora sp. KC207 | reverse complement strand
GGGCGGCGAAGAGGGTGGCCACGGCCAGGGCGATGGCTACGGCGGTGCCGGTGAACGCCCAGCCTTCGCGGCGGGCGCGGGCGGCGGCGAGGCCGGCGAGTAGGGCGATGGCGGCGCCGGCGGCGAGGGCGATGGCGGCGGTGCTGGAGCGGATGGTCAGGGTCCAGGTGAGGAACGCGACGGCGAGGGCCGCGGTGGCGGTGCCGAGGCGTACTGCGAGGGTGCGGGCGCGGTGGCGGATGTCGCCGACGGTCTTGAGGGCGATGAACGTGGCGCCGTGGGTGAGGAAGAGGGTGGCGGTGGTGGCGCCGCCGAGCAGGGCGTAGGGGTTGAGCAGGTTGACCAGGCCGCCGACGTATTCGTGGTCGGCGTCGAGGGGGACGCCGCGCAGGATGTTGGCGAAGGCGACGCCCCACAGGGCGGCGGGGATGAGGGAGCCGAGGAAGATGGCGGTGTCCCAGCGGCGTTTCCAGGTGGCTTCGGGGCGTTTGTGGCGGTATTCGAAGGCAACGCCGCGGGCGATGAGGGCGAGCAGGATGAGTAGGAGCGGCAGGTAGAAGCCGGAGAAGAGGGTGGCGTACCACTCGGGGAAGGCGGCGAACATGGCGCCGGCGGCGGTGATGAGCCAGACCTCGTTGCCGTCCCAGACGGGGCCGATGGTGTTGATCAGGACGCGGCGTTCGCGGTCGTCGCGGCCGAGGGCGGGCAGGAGCATGCCGACGCCGAAATCGAAGCCTTCGAGGATGAAGTAGCCGGTGAAGAGCACGGCGACGAGGAGAAACCAGATGGTTGTCAGTTCCATGGTGGGGCTCCGGGTCAGTAGGCGAAGGCGAGCGGGCGTTCGGCGTCGTCGGTGGGTTCTGGGTCCGGGGTGAGGTCGGGTACGCCGGTGCGGGCGTAGCGGACGAGGAGTTTGAACTCGACGATCGCGAGGGTGGCGTAGATGAGGGTGAAGGCGGTGAAGGAGGTGAGGACTTCGGTGAGGGAGACGGTGCGGGAGACGCCGTTGCGGGTGAGCATTTCGCCGAAGACGATCCAGGGTTGGCGGCCCATCTCGGTGAAGATCCAGCCGAAGGAGTTGGCGAGCAGGGGCAGGGCGGGCATGGTGAGGCCGGCGCGTAGCAGCCAGCGGCTGGTGGGGGTGCGGCCCTTGCGGTGGCTCCAGAGCACGAGCAGGGCGATGGCGGCGGCGGCGAGGCCGAAGCCGATCATGAAGCGGAAGCTCCAGTAGGTGACGGGGATGATCGGGGTGTAGTTGCCGGGGCCGTACTGGTTGGCGTACTGGGCTTGGAGGTCGTTGATGCCGTGGACGGTGCCGTTGGGGTCGCCGGTGCCGAGGTAGGACAGCAGGTAGGGGATCTTGATGGCGAACACTTCGCGGCTGCCGTCGAGGCTGCCGATGGTGAGCACGGAGAAGGGGGCGGGGCTTTCGGTGGTGTAGAGGCCTTCGGCGGCGGCCATCTTCATCGGCTGCACCTGGGTCATGATCTTGCCTTGGATGTCGCCGGTGAGCAGGACGAGCGCGGTGGAGATCAGGACGACCCAGGAGCCGAATTTCGTGGCGAAGCGGTAGGCGCCGGTGTCGGCGCTGTCGCGGTTGCGGATGACGTGGTAGAGGCCGACGGCGACGATGAGGGAGCCGGCGACGAGGAACGATCCGGCGAGGGTGTGCGGGAAGGTGATGAGGGCGACCTTGTTGGTGAGCACGGCGAGGAAGTCGGTGAGTTCGGCGCGGCCGGTGGCGGGGTTGACGCGGTAGCCGACGGGGTTCTGCATGAACGAGTTCGCGGCGAGGATGAAGTAGGCGGACAGGTTGGTGCCGATGGCTGCGGCCCAGATGGCGGCCAGGTGCAGGCGTTCGGGCAGTCGGTCCCAGCCGAAGATCCACAGGCCGATGAAGGTGGATTCGAGGAAGAACGCCACCAGGGCCTCGATCGCGAGGGGGGCGCCGAAGACGTCGCCGACGAAGCGGGAGTAGTCGCTCCAGTTCATGCCGAACTGGAATTCCTGGACGATGCCGGTGACGACGCCCATGGCGAAGTTGATGAGGAAGAGTTTGCCGTAGAACTTGGTGAGTTTGAGGTAGCGCTGGTCGCCGGTGCGATGCCAGATGGTCTGGAGGATGGCGACGAGCACGGACAGGCCGATGGTCAGCGGCACGAACAGGAAGTGGTAGACGGTGGTGACACCGAACTGCCAGCGGGCGACGTCCAACGCGTCCACCTGGAACCCCCAGCCTTTCATACTACGAGACGTAGTAAATACTACTCGGCGTCGTAGAGGTGCCGGCAGGTGCGGGGGTCCCGACCAGGCCCGGAATCAATGACCTTGATCACCCGGGCCCTGCGTCGGTCACGTCCGGTCCCCCACCCGGCCGGGCCACGGCCCTGGCGTGGCCGTGCGACCATCGACCGCTGATGGACACGCCCACCGCCTCCTGGCAGCCGCCCCTGATCTGGCGCGGCGCCCAACTGTTGGCCCGCGCCGTCGTCGGCGCCCTGGCCCGCCTCGAGGTCTCCGGCGACGTGCCCGACGGGCTGCGCCGGGGGCCGCTGATTCTGGCCGCCAACCACCTCAGCCCCTTCGACCCCGTGGTTCTGGCCGCCGCGTGCCGTGCCCGGGGCGTCGCCCCCCGCATCATGGCCACCGGCGGGCTGTTCCGCGCCCCGCTGCTCGGCGCCGCCATGCGCCGCGCCGGGCACATCCGGGTCGACCGAGGCACCGCCGCCGTGCACCGGGCCCTGGACGACGCCGCCGGGGCCGTCGCCGCCGGGTCGGTGATCCTGGTCTACCCGGAGGGCCGCATCGGCCTGGACCCCGGCCTGTGGCCCGAGCGCGGCAAGACCGGGACCGCGCGGCTCGCCCTGGCCAGCGGCGCGCCCGTGGTGCCCGTGGCCCAGTGGGGCTCGCACGAGGTGCTGCCGTACCGGGCGCCGAAGGGGATGCTGCGCGCCGTGGTCCGGGCGCTGTGGCGGCGGCCGGTGGTGCGGGTGCACTTCGGCGACCCGGTCGCGTTGACCGACGCCGACGCCGCGCCGGGCGCGGCCCGGCGGGTCACCGACCGGATCATCGACGCGATCACCGACGCCCTCGTCCCGCTGCGCCCCGACGAGCCCGACCGGCCCCGCCACGTCGACCCGGGTCGCCCCACCGACGCCTCCCGGACCCACCGCCGCCGGCTGCCGTGACCACGGGTCGGGGCGCGTTGCGGTGACCGTGCGCCGGCTGCTCGCCAACCGGTCACCCGGGCGCCACCGGGGCGCGGCATACTGCCGTGCGTGCAGCCCCGTTCCGGCTATCTCGACGCGCCCGCGCCGCTGGCGTTCGCCCACCGTGGCGGCGCGGCCCACGGCGACGAGAACACCGCCGAGGCGTTCGCCCGCGCCGTCGGCCTCGGCTACCGGTACGTCGAGACCGACGTGCACGGCACCGCCGACGGGGTCGCCGTGGTCTTCCACGACCCCACCCTGCGGCGGCTCACCGGGGAGGCGGGACGCATCGCCGACCTGCGCTGGGCCGACCTGGCGTCCGTGCGCGTCGGCGGGGCCGCCGTGGTGCCCCGCCTCGACGACGTGCTCGCCTCGTGGCCACAGGTGCGGTTCAACATCGACGTCAAGGCCGACGGCGGCATCGCGCCGACCGTCGCCGCGCTGCGTCGGGCCGGGGCCGGCGACCGGGTGCTGCTGGCCTCGTTCAGCGACACCCGGCTGGCCCGGCTGCGGGCGGCCACCGGCGGGCGGGTCGCCACCGGCCTCGGCGTGCGCGGGGTGGCCCGGCTGCGGATGGCGTCGCTGCACGGGCGGCCGGTGCGGCTGCACTCGTCGGTGGTGGCCGCGCAGGTCCCGCCCCGCTACGGCCGGCTGCCCGTGGTCGACCGCCGGTTCCTGGCGTACGCGCACCGGCTAAGGCTGCACGTGCACGTCTGGACGATCGACGAACCTGCCGAGATGCACGAGTTACTTGATCTTGGTGTGGATGGCATCATGACCGATCACGTCGGCGTGCTGCGCGACGTCTACCGCAGCCGCGGCCACTGGGCCGCCTGAGATCGGCGGAGGAACCCGATGGCCGAGACGGTCACCCCGGCGGTGGGCGCCCCACCGCCGCCCGCCAGCACCGCCCGCGAACGCCGCGGCTGGTACCTCTACGACTGGGCCAACTCGGCGTTCCCGACGACCGTCATCACCGTGTTCCTCGGCCCGTTCCTGACCACCGTCACCGAGCTGGCCGCCGGCTGCGAGCTGGGCGTCGAACGCTGCGACGGGTACGTGTACCCGCTGGGAATCCGGGTCGCCACCGGCTCCTACTACCCGTACCTGATCTCGCTGTCGGTGTTCCTCACGGTGTTCGTGCTGCCCGTGGTCGGCGCGGTCGCCGACCGGTCGGCGCACAAGAAGCGGCTGCTGGGCGCGGCGGCGTTCACCGGCGCCGGGGCGACCATCGCGATGGCGTTGGTCACCGGCGAGCGGTACCTGCTCGGCGGGGCCCTGTTCCTGGTGGCCAACATCTCCTTCGGCGCGGCCGTGGTGGTCTACAACTCGTTCCTGCCGCAGCTCGGCGGCCCCGACGAACGCGACAGCATCTCCAGCCGCGGCTGGGCCATCGGCTACCTCGGCGGCGGCCTGCTGCTGGCCGCGAACCTCGTCGCCGTGACCATGCTCAGCGAGGAGGGCAACCCGCAGCGCACCCTCGACCTGGCCCGCTGGTCGATCGTGTCGGCCGGCGTGTGGTGGGCCGTGTTCACCCTGGTGCCGCTGCGCTGGCTGCGCGAGCACCCCACCGCCGCCGCGCTGGCCGGCGGCGGCAACGTGCTCACCGACGGGTTCCGCCAGCTCGGCCGCACCCTGCGCGAGATCAAGGCGTACCCGCTGACGCTGTTGTTCCTGCTGGCCTTCCTGGTCTACAACGACGGCATCCAGACCGTGATCACCCTCGCCAGCCAGTACGGCACCGAGGAGCTGAGGCTGGGGCAGAGCACCCTGATCACCACCATCCTGCTGGTGCAGTTCCTCGCCTTCGGCGGAGCCCTGGCCCTCGGCGCGCTGGCCCGGCGCATCGGGGCGCGCAAGACCGTGCTGCTCAGCCTCGTGCTGTGGACCGGTGTGATCATCGCCGTGTTCCGGCTACCCGCCGAGGCGCCGCTGCCGTTCATGGTCCTCGGCGGGGCCATCGGCCTGGTCCTCGGCGGCAGCCAGGCGTTGAGCCGCTCGCTGTTCAGCCAGCTCATCCCCGCCGGCAAGGAGGGCGAGTACTACGGCTTCTACGAGATCAGCGACAGGGGCACCAGCTGGCTCGGCCCCCTGGCGTTCGGGCTGGTGTTCCAGCTCACCTCGTCCTACCGGGTGGGCCTGGTCTCCCTGCTGATCTTCTTCGTGGTCGGCTTCGTGCTGCTGGCCGCCGTGCCGATCCGCCGCGCCATCGTCGCCGCCGGCAACACCCCGCCCCGGGTGCTGTAGGGGCAGGGGGCACACGCACCGGGCCGATCGTCGACAGTCGATGGGCTAGGCTGCCCCGACGTGACCGACGACGCCGCTGCCGCCCCGATCTGCCTGGCCCGGCCCCTTCCGGGCCCGGACGACGACACCCGGCGTGGCTGCGCCGCCGCCCGGGGCGCCGACGGCCGGCCGCTGCACGCCGCCGCTCTGAGGTTCTTCTGGGGGCCGATGGACTGCGGGAAGTCCACGATGGCGCTACAGATGAACTACAACCACGCCCGGCAGGGCCGCCGCGGCCTGGTCACCACCCGCATCGACCGGTCCCTGGGCCCGCAGGTCACCACCCGCATCGGCCTGGCCCACGCCGCGATCGAGGTCACCGACGGCCTCGACCTGCGCGACCTGGTCCGCGACGCCTGGGCCGAGGGGGTACGCGTGGACTACCTCATCTGCGACGAGGCGTCCTTCTACAACCTCGAACACGTCGAGCAGATGGCCGACCTGGTCGACAACTTCGACGTCGACGTGTACGCCTTCGGCCTGGCCACCGACTTCCGGTCCTGCCTGTTCCCCGCCGCCCGGCGACTGTTCGAACTCGCCGATTCCGTCGCCCGCATCCAGGTCGAGGTGCTGTGCTGGTGCGGGCGCGAGGGGCTGCTCAACGCCCGCGTCGTCGACGGCCGGGTCGTCCGCGAGGGCGCGCAGGTCGTCATCGGCGACACCGTGGACACCGCCGACGTGCGCTACCAGGTGCTGTGCCGGCGGCACTACCGCGCCGGCGACCTCGGCCCCCGCGACTGAGCCACCTCAGAACGGGTCCCCGCAGATGCGCCACTGGCCGTCCTCCTCCACCATCGCCACGGTGCGCTCCTCGCCGGCGCCACCGTCGCGGGTCAGCCGCGCGCGCACCGCACCGGTCGGCCGGCCGTGGCTCGTGCGCACCGACACGTCGACGATCTCGTAGCCGGTGACGACCGGCGGGGTGCGCACCCAGCCGGCGAAACCGACCGCGCTCCACCGGGTGCGCGACTGCGCGCACAGCCGCTCGTAGGCCCGCTGCACGTCGCCCGCGGCGACCTCCCGCAGGAAGCCGTCGGCGCTGCGGCGGGCCTCGTCGCCGGCCCCGGCCAGCATCTGCACGTTCCACGCCCCCAGACCGGCCACCCCCACCAGGCACAGCCC
>NZ_SMKJ01000341.1:0-6755 GCF_004348615.1 Micromonospora sp. KC207 | reverse complement strand
CGCGTACCCGGCTCTCCCCCGCCCACAGCGCGTCCGTCAGGGCATCCAGGTCCGGCAGGTCGGCGAACCGCCCGGAGATGCCGATCACGGCGATCGCGTCGCCGGGCGGGGCGTCGTCACCCGCCCCGTCGGCTCCGGTATTCGCCGCTGGCGCGGGCCTGGCCTCGACCGGCGCCGGGGCGGGGTCCACGCTCGCGGGGTCGGCCGGGCCGGGCAGCACCGACCGGACATGGTCGGCGAGCGCGGCCGGCGTCGGATGGTCGAACACCACCTCGGGGCCCAGGTTCAGGCCGAGGTCGGCGTTGAGGGCGTCCACCAGGTCGACCGACCGCACCGAGTTGATCCCCTGGTCCACCAGAGGCACGTCGGGGACGACCACGTCGACCGGCACGCTGGCGAGCGCCGCGACGTGCCGCCGGACCGGGTCGTCGAGATTGCCGTCGAGACCCGACCCGGAGACGGCGGGAGCGGGCGTCGGGGCGCGCCGCCGGTCGATCTCCTCGGCCAGCCGGACCGGCGTGGGGTGGTCGTAGACCACCTCCGGGCCCAGATCCAGTTCGAGCGCAGCGTTGAGCGCGTCGACGAGGTCCATCCCGAGGACCGAACCGATCCCCTGGTCGACGAGGGTTCCCTCGCAGTCGACCGTCTCCGGCGGCACGCCGAGCAGGCGCGCGACCTCCCCGACCACCACCGGTAGCACCACAGCCGCCATCGCTCCGTCTCCTTACCGGTCGGCCGCCGGCCGGCGGCCGGTGCCCAGGTGCAGTTGACGGATCAGCGCGTGTCCGTCGCCGCGCAGCAGGTCACGCCAGCGGCTGGAGACCAGCCCGAGGGTGCGGCTGCTCAGGTATCCGTCCCGAACCAGCCGGGACGGGATGCCCACCCCCTCGGAACGGGCGAACAGATCGTCGCCGACCAGGGCGCTGTGCGCGCTGATCACGTCGTAGTCGACGTCCACGAACCCGCCGGCGGCCAGCAGCACCGGCAGTTCCCGGCCGATCCGCGGGTTGCCGCCCTCGTCCTCCCGCGAGCGGCAGTACGCGTCGTACACCTCACGCAGCTCCGGGATGGGCGGGAAGCTCATCAGGTGCATCTCGAAGTCGTTGTCCACAAAGACCGCCCGGCCACCGGGGCGCAGGATCCGGTAGACCTCCCGGATCGCCGTCATCGGCTCGGGCAGGTGTTCCAGCACCAGTCGGATGACGGCGAAGTCGAAGGTGGCCTCCGGATAGCCGGTGTCCAAGATCGAGCCCTGCCGGACCGACACGTCCAGCCCCTGCTCGGACAGGTACCGAGTGGCCCGCTCGACCAGCAGCGGGTCGAGTTCCAGGCCGTGCAGGTCCAGACCGGGAAAGGCGGTGGCCAGTTTCTCCAGCAGGTAACCGGGCCCGCAGCCCAGCTCCACCACCGTCAGGCCGGCGGTCAGACCGTAGCCGGCGTACCGCTGGCTCTCCTTGGCCCAGAACAGTTCGACCTGGCCGCCCAGCCGATCGATCTCCGCGTCGACGCTCGCGCCGATCCTGCTCACGTCGTACGAGCCCGTTGTCCCCACTGACTGTCCTCTCTCGTACGGCGGGTCAGCGGGTCACACAACGGGGCAGGAAGGCCAGGATGTGCTCGGCCACTTCCTCCCAGCCGGTGTCCAACATGGCCGCGTGCCCGGTACCGGGCACCAGGATGGGCTCCACCCCGTACGCCCGGGCGGTCCGCTCGGCGACAACCGGCGAGAAGAACCAGTCCTCGGCGCCGGCGATCACCGTGATCGGCACCCGGATCGCACCCGGGTCGCGGACCACGCGCCGGGTCAGCTCCTTGCCCGCGCGCTGCGACTCGCGCTGCATCCGCCGTCCGTACGAGGCGAGCCGCTCGGCGGGCAGGTCACCGTGGAAGAAGCACGAGTAGGGGAACGTCTCGGGCGAGTCCGGCGCGTCCGGCGGCAGCTTGCCGCGGTGCAGCTTCGAAAGCTGCATCAGCGGGCGCATGCCGCTGCGCAGCCAGCCGAAGGCGGCGCCCTTGCTGAAGCCGTCCGGAGGCAACGAGGAGAGCAGCACCGCCCCGCGAACCCGGTCGCCGTGCTCGGCCAGGACCCGCTGTACGAGGCCGCCGCCCATCGAGTGGCCGACCAGCACCGGCGGCTCGTCGATGGTCTCCAGCACGCTGACCACGTCGGCCACGTACTCGGCCGTCCGGAACGAGTCGATCCGCTCGATGCCGGGGCTGCCACCGTGCCCTCGCAGGCTCGGCGCGTACGAGGCGTAGCCCCGGTCGGCCAGGTAGGGCTGAAGGTTCTCCCAACACCAGGCAGCGAAGTAGCCGCCGTGCACGAGCAGCAGCGGCGGCCCGACGGCCGCCGAGGTAGGACCGTCGCGCAGGACCTCCAGCGTTGGTTTCACCGGTGACGCCTTCCTGTAGTCAGGGAGTGTTGGCTCGACGGGACGCGGGGCCCCGGCGCGGAGGCACCGGGGCGTGGGGCGCCGGTGGTCTAGGTCAGGGCGGGGGCCAGCTCCTGCGGCGGCCGTGCCGCCGGCCGGACCAGGTCACGCATCCGCCGGTCGAGCAGTTCGGCGGTGCCGGCCATCAGGCGGTGGCCGATGTCGTCCACGTGCCGGGCCCGCCAGTCCTGCAACGGCGTGCCCTTGACCCACTGGTTGAACGCACCCAGCGCGGGACCGCAGTGCACCTGGAAGTCGACGGTGCTCTCCTCGTCGCCGTCGAGGGCGAGCTGGTTGGAGTAGGCGAAGTACCACTTGAACACCAGCAGCATCCGCTGCTTGGGGTTGGCCGCCGCACGGGTCACCTCGTCGGCGGACTTGTGCTGCCGGACCAACTCCCACACCTCGTCGAAGGTGCGCTTGAAGTAGCGCTGCTCCAACTGCTGGCGGGTCCGGGCGTCGATGTCGTCCAGCGAGTCGTACTGCCGGTACAGGCTGTACAGCTTGTTGGCCCGGGCCGGGAAGAACACCCCCCGGCGCAGCACCTGCACCCGGCTGCCCAACTCGAACATGTCACCGGCCGGGGCGTAGTCGGTGTCTTGGACGTTGATGTCCTGCAACAGGGCCTTGACCGGGTCGCTGGCCCCGGACTCGACGGTGCACTGGTTGATCGACCCGGTGACCAGGTAGTCAGCGCCCAGCACCAGGGCCGCCGCGGCGGCCTCCGGCGTGCCGATGCCGCCGGCCGCGCCGATCCGCACCCGGTCGTGGTACCCGTGCTGGCGCCGCAGGTCGTCACGGAGCCGCAGCATCGCCGGCATGAGCGCGTACGCCACCCCGCCGTCGGTGTGTCCGCCGGAGTCGGCCTCCACGGTCAGGTCGTCGGCCATCGGCAGCTCGGCGGCGAGCGCGGCCTGTTCCGGGGTGACCCCACCGGCGGCGAGCAGGGCCTCCACCACCCGCCGTGGTGCCGGGCTGAGGAAGGCGGTGGCCACCTCGGGACGGGAGACCTTGGCCATGATCCGGTTGCCGGCCCGGACCCGACCGTCCGGACCACGACGCAGCCCGGCCAGGCGGTACCGCACCAGCGCCGGGGAAACGTCCATGAACGCGGAGGCCTCCACCAGGTCGACACCCTGGGCGAGGAACAGGTCGATCTGTTCCTCCTCCCGCTCCGGGTCGCCGTGGCTGTGCAGCAGGTTGAAGCCGTAGGCGGTGCCGGCCGGCAGCCGGCGGCGCAGGTACTCGATGGCGTCGACCACGTCGGGGCGGCGCATCCCGCCGGTGCCGACGAAGGCCAGCATCCCGGCGCGGGCCAACCGCTCAACCAGTTCCTTCGAGGCGATGCCCCTGTACATGGATCCGCTGGCGTAGGCGTGCCGCAGCCCGTACGCGGCGCGGAACTCGTCGTTGCCGAGCGCGGTACCGCCGGTCGGCGCCGACGCCTCCCCGATCGCCCGGGTGCGGGCCGGCGCGGAAGCCGCCGCGACGGGAGCCACCACCGGGGTGACCACCGGCGGGATGACGGCCACTGGCGTGACGACGGGCGGCGTGACGGCCACTGGCGTGACGACGGGCGGCGTGACGGCCACTGGCGTGACGACGGGCGGCGTGACGACGGGCGGTGCGGAGGTTCGCACGGTGGGAGCGGCCGAGGCACGGGCCGACGGGACCGGATCGGCCAGGTCGTCGAGGACCAGCGGTGCCGCCTCCCGTTGGATGGCCCGGGTCAGGCCGGTGAGGACCGCGCCGGGACCGACCTGCTCGACGGTGACGCCCCGGGCCAGCAGATAGCGGACCGTGTCAGTCCAGTTGACCGAGCTGGCGATCTGGCGCACCAGCAGATCCGCGACGTCGGCGCCATACGGTCGCGCGGTGACGTTGGAGATCACCGGGATGCTCGGCGCAGGCAGGGTGAACCCGGCCAGGAACGCGGCGAATTCGCGCTGCGCGTCCCGCATGTAGCGGGAGTGGAACGCACCGCTGACGTTCAACGGCACGAACCGGGCACCGGCCGCGGTGAGCAGGTCCCGGCAGGCGAGCACGTCGGCGCGCGGACCGGAGAGCACCACCTGGGACGGCGTGTTCAAGTTGGCCAGGACGACCGTGTCCCGGCCGTCGCGGGCGAGGAGGGCGCTGACATCGTCGGCGGGCAGTCCGATCACCACCGCCATCCCGCCACCGGTCGCGGCACACATCAGCTCGCCCCGGCGGCGTACCAGGGTCAGGCCGGTGGCGAAGTCGAACACCCGGGCGGCGAACAGCGCGTCGTACTCACCCAGGCTGTGACCGGCCAGGAAATCCGGCTCGCGGCCGGTACGGGCGAGCTGCCGCAGGTAGCTCAGCGCGTTGACCACGTACAGCGCCGGCTGGGTGTACTCGGTCCGGTCCAGCCGCCCGTGCGGGTCCTCCAGACAGGTCTCCCGTACCGACCAGCCGAGCACCTCGTCGGCCTGGGCCACCAGCTCGGGGAACTCGTCGAACAGGTCCGCGCCCATGCCCTTGCGCTGTGCGCCCTGACCGGGAAAGACGTACGCGAGCATGGGTTGGTCCTCTCTGGTCTGGCCGGCCAGACCGCTCCGCCCTGCCGCCGGTGCCGGCGACCCCACCAGGTGGCACAGTTCGGCCAGGGTGCGGGGCTCGGCGTGGAACGGCGTGAGCACGGTGTGACTGGACCGCGACGCGACACTGTTCTGGCGCAGCGTCGCGGTCAGCGGGGTACCGGGGCCGATCTCGACGTAGCGGTGGCTGCCGACCGAGGCCACCGCACGCAGCGCGTCGACCGCGCGGATGGGCTCGCGCAGCACCCGCCACCAGTGCCCCGGCGGCAGCGCCGTCAGCGGCCCGCCGGTGGCGCAGGAGACCATCGGCAGGCGCAGCGGCCGCCCGGTGCCCACCTCCGACAGCCCGTCAAACTCGGGTCGGACCGCCTCGACGTACGCGGAGTGGAAGGCGTAGCCGACCGGCAGTCGCTGATGGGCGATCCGCCGCGCGTCGAGCAGGCGGGCGAGTTCGTCCAGGGTGTCCGGGGCGCCGGCGACGACGAAGTACTCCGGGCCGTTGACCGAGACCAGCTCGCACCGGTCCCGCAGCAGGGGCTCCGTGGCGGTCAGCTGCGGCGGCGCCAGCACCGCCATCATTCCGCCCGGCGGGCAGCTACGGATGACCCGTTCGGCGTGGCCGCAGACCAGGTCCAGTGCGGTCTCCGCGTCGAGCGCCCCGGCGATCGTGGCGGCGGCAACCTCGCCCAGGCTGGCGCCGAGCACGTGGTCGGGGCGGACGCCCCGACGGATCAGCAACCGCGCCGTCGCGTACTGCACCATGAAGATCGCCGGGTGGGTGTCGCGCAGGTCGTCGAAGGGCCGGCCGGGCGGCGTCGACCGGTCGTAGAGCCGGGTGAGGACCCCGTGCCCCCGGCGGGCCGCGAGCCGATCGTCGAGCGCGACGAGGTCGTCGCGGAAGTCCGGGTACGCCCGCCACAGCTCCTCGCCCATGCGCGGGTACTGCGAGCCCTGCCCCGGAAACAGGAAGACCAGGCCGTCAGCCAAGGCGCACCTCCGCCGGGCTGCCCAGGGTGCCGGCTGGCAGGGTCAGCGGGTCCAGCCGGGTGTACCGGGGCAGCGCCAACGCCAGGCAGTACGCGCCGAGCCGGACGGTCATCGCGGCGAACTGGAAGAAGTTGCGGAACTCGAACCGGACACAGCCGACGGTGGCGACCGCCGCCGAGACCTCCAGCAGCGGCATCGGTACGGTCAGCCCGGTCCGCATCGCCTTGGTCAGCGACTCCCGGGCGCTCCACAGCCGCACTGCCGCCTCCAGCAGCGGCAGTCCGAGCTGGTCGACCAGCGCCCGCTCGTCTCCGCTGAGCTGCCGCAGCAGGGTAGGCAGGCGGCTTTCATCGATCTGCTCCAGGTCGATGCCCATCGGATGCGCCTCGTCGAACGCGACGGCTGCGGCGGCGGATCCACTGTGTGTGATGCTCACCTGCACACCGGCCCGGGCGGTACCGCGCACGACCGGGTGGCCGAAAACTCCCCGGTCGATCCGGAATTCCGCCGGGTCCGGCTCGCCGACCAGCGCCGCGACCGCTCGCTTTCCCACGTACCGACCGATCAGATAGTCGCCACGGCGCTTGGGGTAGCGCAGGCCCGCCAGGTAACCGGCCTCCTCCAGGTGCAGGTAACCCGACGGTCCGTCCCCCCGTGGACCGTCGAACGCGTCCGTCACACAGAGCACGCCCCGGTGATCACCCTCTTTTCTGCGCAGCATCAGCTGACGCAAGAAATCCCCCACCTCGCCCCCCAGCGAAAACAACCCGTACTG
>NZ_SMKJ01000340.1:0-6758 GCF_004348615.1 Micromonospora sp. KC207 | reverse complement strand
CCCCCGACCAGCTCCGCCGCACCCTGCACCTCGACATCACCCCCACCGAACTCCCCACCATGACCGACTACCTCACCGACTGGCTCGCCGGCCGCAACAACATCAAGAAAGGCACCGTCCGCTCCTACGAAGGACACATCCGCCTACACCTCATCCCCTACCTCGGCCACCTGCGCATCGACCGGCTCCGCCCCGGGCACATCGACGCCATGTACGAGGCCATCGCCGAACGCAACACCACCATCGCCACCCTGCGCGCCAGCCGCGACCGGGCCACACGCGACCAGGTCAAGAACCAGCGGATCGTCGGCCCCCGGACGATGCACCTCATCCACGCCACTCTCCGCAAGGCCCTCAACGACGCGATGCGCCGCCACCGCTACCTCGACCTCAACCCCGCCCTCATGGTCGAGCTACCCGCCGCCCGGGCACCAAAGCCGACCGTATGGACCGACCAACGCGTCAAGACCTGGCGCGACACCGGCAAGACCCCCAGCCCGGTCATGATTTGGACCCCTGAACAAACCGGCCGGTTCCTCGACCACACCCATGACGCAAACGACCGGCTCTACGCCCTCTACCACCTCATCACCTTCACCGGCCTCCGACGAGGCGAAGCCTGCGGCCTGCACTGGGACGACCTCGACCTCGACGCCCACACCCTCACCGTCCGCTGGCAACTCGTCCAACACGGCTGGGCCACCACCATCGACACCCCCAAAACCACCGACAGCGAAGCCACCATCGCACTCGACACCGAAACCGTTGCTGTCCTACGCGCCCACCGCGCACGGCACCAGCGCGAACGTCTCGCCGCCGGAGCTGCCTGGACCAGGACCGGACTCGTGTTCACCACCCCCACCGGCGGGCGGCTGCACCCCGCCGACGTCACCGACCACTTCCACCACCTCGCCACCCAAGCCGGCTTACCACCCATCCGGCTCCACGACCTCCGCCACGGCGCCGCCACCATGGGCCTCGCCGCCGGCGTCCAAATGAAAGTCATATCCAACCGACTCCGCCACTCCAGCCCACACTTCACCGCCAAGTTCTACGGCGCTGTCCTGCCCGAACTCTCACACGCCGCTGCCGAAGCAACCGCCGCCGTCGTTCCACGCCGCCGTGGAACCGCGAAGCCGGCATAGTTCGCAGTTTCGCCGTCCATCAATGCCGCACTCAGCGGCGTGGCGCTGTTTGTACCGCTGCGGGTCGAAGGTCGGTGGGCGACCGCCCTTCGACCCTCTGGCCCGCCGATGGGCGTCTTGATCGATCTTGCTGGGGATCGTGGTGGCGATACCTCGCCGGCGCAGGTAGGCCCGGCTAGTCTTTGACTTGGTCGATCAGCTTGCGTTCGCGCAGCTCCGCCAGCAGATCGTCCGGCTGTACGCCTTGTCGGCCAGGCCCGGTCCGGGCGGGTCCTGGGGCGGCCAACAGTGAGCCGAGGGACGCGGATCGCAGAATGAACTGCGGGCTGTCACCGCGCTGCCCGGCCGAGGGCGTGGTCGTCTGGCTCGACGCTGACGCCGCCGGGTGCTTCGGCCTGCAGATCCCCCTTTACCGCGCCCCGGCCGCATGCTGATGGGCGCGGGCGCTGGTGGAGTCCACGGAGACATCCCAGGTGATCCGCCCGGACGCGTCGGCGAGAGTCTGCAACGCGATGAGGACCTCCAGGTCCCGTCGCGCTGCCAACGCCGGAACAGGGCGTACACCGCCGACCAGGACCCGTTCCGCGATGGGACGTCCCGCCACGGGACAGCCACCCGGATCCGCCACCGGTGTAGGGATGACATCCTGCGGATGGAGCCGTCAAGACCCGACCAGCTTACGTTTAGGCGCCGGTCGCCTGCTTGGCACCCTTTGCCCGAGTCGTATGGTGCCTGTGGGCACGAGGGGAGGACGATGGTGACGAGCTGGGAGAGTGACCTGGCGACAGCGGGCTGGGCAGTGCTCGACCACGCGTCGGCGACAGACGTCGGTGCGTATCTCGGTCGGGCTTCCGCTCCTATGCGCCTTGAACCCAAGGACAAAGGCGAGGCGCTGTCCTGGAGTTTGTCAGGAGTGTACGGCCTGGGGGCGTTCCCTTGGCATACTGACGGCGCGATCTCGTCAGACCCGCCGCGGTGGTTGCTTATCCAAGCTATCGAGTTGTCAGACCGTACCTGGACCGAGCTGCTAGCACCCAACGGCGACATTCTGGCCTGCCTGCGTAAGACCTCACTGAGAGCCATGGATCCTGTTGGACGTGTGAGTTACCTTCCCGCGGTCGCGCCCCTCGGCCCAGGGAGGATGCGGCTGCGCTGGGACCCCCGCATTTGCACGCCTCGGTATGGTCTTGCTATCGACGAGATAGAGGGTCAGACACCGACCGCACGTGTCGAATGGCAGCCTGGCCGCCTACTCGTCATCGACAATTTTCGGGTCATGCACCGTCGGCCGGCGGTTCATGGACAGTTGAAGCGCATACTTGAGCGCACGTATGCATGGGAACGCTAATGTGGGCCTACGACAGCCTTCTCGGCAAGGCGCAGACATATTTCAAGCGTGCAGTAGATCACCCTCACGCCGATGACTTCGACGATGACGACGAGTTTGCCATTTGGCTACTGCTCGGCTTGGAGTTTCTGCTGAGAGCACCTCTGGCCAAGGTCAACCCGACACTTCTTGCGGACCCTACCGGTGAATCGATCCTTCACGCCGCGGGGTACCCCGGAAGCGGGGAGCCAAGATCAGTCCCCACCCATACCGTCATCTCTCGGCTTGGCCGCGTCATCGATGCTTTCACCAAAGAGCGTCAGGATGATGCAACGGTTTTGGCGGGCCTGCGGAATCAGGAACTTCACACGGGGGCGGTCCCGCTCGCCGTCCCCGCTGCCCACTGGCTTCCACGGTTCACTCGTGTCGTTGACGTAGTCTGCGACCACCTCGGCATCGATCCTAAGGACATGCTCGCCGAAGTCGTGGACCAAGGCCGAGCGCTGGTAGACGCAGAAGACCGCAAGCTGAAGCACGAGGTCAGCCTGCGTGTTGCAGCGTCCAAGGCCTTTCTAACCGGCCTTACGCCGGAGGAAGTAGCAGCACGCCGCGCAAAAGTTCCTCGCCAGCGTGATCTGCGCTTCGCCGGGCCAGTGACTGTCCTGGAGGCTGTAGATCGCGGAGAGACTGAAAACCTCACCTTCGTGCAGTGCCCAGCATGCAGCGAGCAAATTCCAATCGAGACGATCCGAGTGCGCCGCACAAAGGAATACATCAGGGATGACGAAATCTTCTATGAGGTAGTTCATGTGGCCACGGGGCTCGCCTGCGATATTTGCGGGCTCAAACTGTCCGGCACTGCCGAGATTACGGCCGCTGGGCTCGCCCAGCAATATACCAAGGTTGAGTCTGAGTCGATTCAAGAGCGCTTCTTGTCAACCTATGAACCTGATTTTTACGGCAATGACTAAGGGCTGTCTCGTGGCGAATCGAAGGGCAAGGCTCGTGCCGGGCTGGGTGTCCTAGTTGACGATGGTCAGGGCGAGTCGGCAATAGGGGCGGCTTCTTGGACTGCGGAGAATCGATCAACGCTGGCTCGACGTCGGCGGGCGACCACCCCCGATTTTCACGCACGCCACGAGCATCACGACAGAGTCAACGGGGACTACTTGAGCTGACGCGTGCCGCGCTGGTCAAAGAGACGCCAACCGGCGCTGGTCATCGCGGCGGCGAAGTACACGGCGAAGAACAGCGTCCTGACGCTTGCCGTGACCTTCAGGTGCGCGATCCCAGGTGGAGCCCCGGGGAGTTCCTCCGCGCTGACCGCGTTGATCGTGGCCCAGAAGTCGCCGTGTGCGATTGCGCTGCACATCCGCCAGGTGAACAGGAACGGCTTACTCCCGCTGCGCATGGTGTCGCCGGCGGCCGCGACTATCTCGGCGTACCCCACATGCTTGACGGCTGCATGCTTGTCGAGGCCTCTCCGCCTCGCGATCGCGCGTAGCTCGCCCAGGCGTTCCGTTGCGGTCTTCGGTCCTGTCACGTCGAGCAACTTCTTGGCCGCCTCGCCGCCGCGAACGTCGAGCGCCGCGAAGCGGAGTCGCCGGAGAAGCCGCTGGCGCGGTCGTCCGGGGCGAGCAGCCACACCGCTGCGCTCGCGTTCTCCAAGGTGGCGCGAGCCAGGGAGTACGGGGCGTACATGTGCATCGTGTGCGCGTCTCTCAGGAGGGTGCGCAGGCAGTGCAGGTGATCGACGGCGTGCGAGAGCGAGTGCCAGGCGGCCTGGCTGAGCTGGTGAGGGTTTGCCTCCTTGTTGTCGCGGCTTAGCTCGCTGCGCTCCTGAGGGCGCTCGCGCGGCCCGTCGGGGTCCATGCGCTTGAGCCAGGGATCGATCTTGTCGAGGTGCCGGAACATTTCGGCGAACAGTTGCTGCTCGTCGTCCACAGTCATGGCCGTGACAGTAGGGCGGCGCGGCGGCGCCAGGAAACCGGAATTGCGGCCTTGCCGACAACCAGTATGGTGGGCCGTCGGCATGATGGTCGGGTGAACGCTCGGTGTGGCTGTCTGCCACGTGGCGCTAGATAGACAGCCTTGTACCTGGCTCGATGGGATGCCTCGCGGCGCAAATGTCAGCGTCCTGACACTTCCGCTATCTGATCCGAGTATTCGGGAATGGCCCGATGGTGGTCGTGAGTGTCCGGGCGGACACCGCTGGGTGCCATCGAGCCTTTACCCCTGCCCTGGGCGTATCCGAGAGCTGACGGCTACGAGGATGTGGCGACGATCACCACGTCGTTATACTTCGCTCTCCAATGACGAAGTGGACCGATGTCGCATGATCACATTCCCGGAGGGGCGTGGTCGTTGAATTGGGGGGACGGCGATGACACGCCCGTTTTTGGATCTTGTTTCCACCGATGAGGCGAAGGGCCTTCTTGCGCTCGGAGCCGAGCATCGGTACGCGAGCCGGGCCACCCTCTTCCATCAGGGCGAGCCCACCCACCACGTGGCCCTGCTTCTTTCCGGTTGGGCCAAGGTCTCCGCCCAGTCTCGCCGGGGAGACGAGGTGCTGCTGGCGATCAGGGGACCGGACGACATCCTCGGTGAACTCTCCGCGATCGACGACCGGCCCCGCTCGGCCACGGTCACGGCTCTCGTGCCGGTCTGCGCGCGAATCATCCCGGAGCAGCAATTCCTCCAGCACCTTCAGGCCTTTCCGGGGGCGATGTTCGCGATGCTCCAACACGTCACCACCCGCCTGCGGGAGTCCGACGCCGAGCGCCTGCGATACGTCTCCACGTCGAGTTCGGGCAGGGTCGCCGCGCTGTTGCTCGACCTCGCCGAGCGGCAGGGCCTGTGCACGCCCGACGGGGTCGTCATCGACCTGCCCCTGACGCAACAGGAGTTGGCCAAGGCGGCAGCGACGTCGCGCGAGGTGGTGGCCCGCACGCTGCGCATGCTGCGGGACCGCAGGCTCGTCCGAACGAGCCGACAGCGCATCGTCCTGGTGCAGGTGCCGGTCTTGCGATCCCTCGTCGACTCTATGTCGGATGACGCATAGGGATTGTGTCCGGGGCCGTCGATCCCCGCCCTGAAGAGGTGGACCCTGTCCAGTATGGAAGAGCAGCGAATTGCAGAGCGGCTCCTCGCGCACAACCGAGAAGAGATCGACAGGGCGGACGGCAAGGCCGTTCACGGGCTGGCCATCGGAGGGACGGCGGTCGGTGCCGCCGTCGGCTTCGTACTCGGGGAAGCCGGATCACGGCAGCCCCTCGCGCCGGTCGACACCTGGTGCTGGTGGGCGGCGGGCACCTTGTGGATCGTCGGCACCGTGAGCATGCTGCTGGCCCTCTACCCTCGGATGCGTGGCGACCGCGACGTCGACCAGGTGGCCTTCTTCGGTCACGTCGGCGCGGTCGACCGCCAGCAGTTGACCGCTGCTGTGCGACACGCCGCCACTCAACCGCTGGTCGGCCTGATCAGCGAACTCCACTGGACCAGCCAGATCGTGATCGTCAAGTACCGCTTCGTCAGGGTGGGCCTGGCCTGCCTGTGCCTGTCGTTCGTGAGCCTGGCGGCACTCGCTCTCTGAGGCACGCCGACCTCGTAGCTCAATTGACCACGTGGCCAGCGCCGATCGCCACCGATCCGCGCCCCACCAGAGATGGGAGAAGCAACGGATGTACCTTCCCGCCCATTCGTACTCGGTTATCTCAATTGACATCGTGAATTCGAGCGCTGGTGGATCCTGGCGGCACCGGCGGCTCGCCGGCGACCTGCGTGCCACGGTGGCGGCGGCGTTGAAGGAGTGCCCGCTCGGCAGCCAGTGGTTGGTCCGCAAGGACGGCGACAGCATGACCATCGTCGTGCCCTCGGTGGTCAGCAAGGAAGAGATCATCGGGGAGTTCCCGCCCCGGGTCGACCGGGAGCTGCGCAGGTCCAACGCCGGGCTGCTGCCGGAGGCGCAACTCCGGATCCGGATGGCTGTCACGCACGGCGACGTCGTGGTCGAGGAGAACGACCTGATGGGCGGCCCGGCGCTGGTTGAGGCGGCGCGGATCCGGGACATCGCACCGCTGCGCCGGGCGATGGCCGCCGCGCCGGAGGCGTTCCTTGGTCTCGTGCTCGCCGACCACGTGTACCGGACGTCGGTGCGGGACGGCGACCCGGCGCTGCTGCCGCGCGCCTACCGGCGGGTCGTCGCGGCGGACAAGGACTACCTGGCGCCGGCGTGGATCCGGCTGTGGGGCGTCGAGCTGCCGGTCGACGCGGGCACGAACCCCACC
>NZ_SMKJ01000033.1:0-34660 GCF_004348615.1 Micromonospora sp. KC207 | reverse complement strand
CCACCAGGAGGCGAAGCCCCAGACGCAGAGCGCCCCGTAGACGAGGTACATGGCCGCCGACGGGTAGAACCCGCCGCGCAGTAGCAGCGGCACGCCGACGACGTCCACGGCGACCCAGACCAGCCAGAACTCCACCCAGCCGCGGGCCATGCCGTAGGTGGCGAGCAGGCTGCCGGTGAGTATCCACGCGTCCGGCAGCGGCCCCCAGGAGCCGAGCGCGGCCAGCGCGGGGTACGCGGCGGCGGTGCCGGCCGCAGCGGCCAGCAGCAGGCCGAGCCGCTCCCGGCCGGTGGCCCAGCGCGGGGCGACCGCCGCGTCGCCGCCGCCCGCGCCAGGGCGGCGGTTGCGGCTCCAGCGCCACCAGCCGTAGACGCTCACGGCGAAGAAGAACACCTGCCGGCCGGCCTGGCCGTAGAGGTCGTGCGCCTGCGGGGTGGCGAACGCCCCGCCGAGGAAGACGGTGAGCAGCAGCGCGTTGCCGACCATGCCGACGGGCCAGGCCCAGACCAGCCGGCGCAGACCGAGCAGGGCGGACGCGAGGCCGAAGGCGTTGCCGACGATCTCCCGGACCAGCACGGGCGAGCCGGCGACGTGCAGCTGGGCGTCGAGCAGCCAGCCGAGCGGGCCGGTCACCGCACGCCCCCGCCGGCCGCCTGGTCGCCCCCGCCGGTCAGCCGGCCCTCGTCGCCGGCCAGCCGGTCGCCGCCCCCGCCGGTCAGCCGGTCGCCGAGCAGCCGCTCGACGTACTTGGCGAGCACGTCGACCTCCAGGTTGACCGGGTCGCCGGCGACCCGGTCGCCGAGGGTGGTCAGCTTGAGGGTGGTGGGGATCAGCCCGACGGTGAACCAGTCCGGCCCGACGCCGGCCACGGTCAGCGACACCCCGTCGACGGTGATCGAGCCCTTCTCCACCACGTACCGGGACAGGGCGGCGGGGAGCCGGAAGCGGACCGTCTCCCACTGCTCGGCCGGTTCCCGGGACAGCACCTCGCCGACGCCGTCGACGTGGCCCTGCACGAGGTGCCCGCCGAGGCGGCTGTTCAGCGCGGCGGCGCGCTCCAGGTTGACCGGGGCGCCGGGGCGCAGCGCGCCGAGCGCGGAGCGGCGCAGCGTCTCGCCCATCACGTCGGCGGTGAAGACGTCGCCGTCGACGTCGACCACGGTCAGGCAGACCCCGTTGACGGCGATGGAGTCGCCGTGCCGGGCGTCGCTGGTGACCAGCGGGCCCCGGATGGCGACCAGCGCGTAGTCTCCCCCGGTCTCGGCCACCCGGACGACCTCGCCCAGCTCCTCGACGATGCCGGTGAACATGTCAGCCCTCCCTCTTGCGGGGCAGCGCGGTGATGCGCAGGTCCGGACCGACCTGCGTAACGTCGGTGATCTCCAGATCGATGGCGTCGGCGATGGTGGTCACGCCGGCATCGGCCAGCGCGGTCGGCCCGGCGCCGAGCAGCTTCGGCGCGACGTACCCGACGACCCGGTCGACCAGGCCGGCGGCGAGGAACGCGCCGGCCAGCTTCGGGCCGCCCTCCAGCAGCGCGGCCCGGACCCCCCGGTGGTGCAGCTCCGCGAGCAGCGCCGGCAGGTCGACCCGGCCCTCCGGGCCTGCGCCGACCTCCGCGGCCGTGGCGACCCACGTCCGGGCGGCACCGTCGCGGACCCGGGCGTCGGCGGGGGTACGCCCGAAGGTGTCCACGACCACCCGCAGCGGCTGCCGGATGGCCAGGGTGCCGTCGCGCAGGTTGCGGGCGGTGAGCCGGGGGTCGTCGGCGAGCACGGTGCCCACCCCGGCGATGACCGCGTCGACGGTTCCGCGCAGGGCGTGCACGTCGATCCGGGCGGCTTCCGAGGTGATCCACATGCTGGTGCCGTCGGCGGCGGCGGAGCGCCCGTCGAGCGTGGCGGCGTACTTCCAGGTGACGTACGGCCAGCCGCGGCGCATCGAGGTCAGCCAGGCGACGTTGCCGGCCTCGGCCTCGGCGGCGCGCACCCCCACCTCGACGTCGACGCCGCCAGCGCGCAGGGTCGCGGCGCCGCCGGAGGCGACCGGGTTCGGGTCGGGCACGGCGATCACCACCCGGGCGACGCCGGCGGCGATGAGCGCGTGGCTGCACGGGCCGGTGCGGCCGGTGTGGTCGCAGGGCTCCAGGGTGACCACCGCTGTGCCGCCCCGGGCCCGCCGGCCGGCCTGGGCGAGCGCGACGATCTCGGCGTGCGGTCCGCCCGCGTACACGTGGAATCCCTCCCCGACGACCTCGCCGTCCGCATCGAGCAGCACGCAGCCGACCACGGGATTGGGGCTGGTGGTGCCGAGGCCACGGGCCGCGAGCGCGATCGCCCGACGCATCGCGTCGTCCACGGAGACGCTGGCCATCGCCCTGTCCTGCCCTCTCACTCGCCGGTCCGCGCGCGGGCGAACATGAGAGGCCGCGAGCAGGCGGCGGCGGTCCGGGGACGGCAAAGCCGACCCGGGGAGCCCACGCGGGGGCTGGGATCAGCCGCCGACACAGGGCCCGCCCCGTCCCGCGCGCTGTCTCCCATCCGGACTGTCTGGGGGTGGGCCGACCCGCCCCCAACCGTCGGCCCCGGAGTTTCACCAGGTCCACCGGGCGGCAGGGCCGTCCGGGTCGCGGGCTTACCACGGCGCAGCCGTGGATCACCGCCGGTTCGGAATCACACCGAGTCCCGCCAGCGCGTGGTGGGTACCTTGAGAAGTGTGGCACGGCGCGCGCCGCGCGTCTGCCCTCGGGGAGCTACCTCACACAGGTGGGCAAGATTCAAGAAACGCTGCGTCGGCGGTCGACCGCCACGTACGAGCCGGGTTGACTCTTGGCCACGGACTTCATCTCCGAGGCGACCGCGATCGCATCCAGCGGGTTGGTCAGGCGCCTGTCGGCGTCGGAGACGGACACCCCGATCGAGAGGGTGACCAGGGCCGCCCGCCGGATGTTGCCCCGGCGGTCCTTCAGCTCGACGTAGCCACGTTGGGCGTCGGAGTGGTCGTAGAGCTTGTCGGCGGCGGTCTCGAAGTCGACCACCGCCCGGGAGGTGAGCGGGCGCACCTGCTCGGGGGCGCAGACGATGACGAAGTCGTCGCCGCCGACGTGGCCGAGGAAGGCCGGCGGCAGCCCGATCGCCACGACCGCCCGGTGCAGGCTGCGGGCAAGGGCCGAGATGAACTCGTCGCCCCGGACGAAGCCGTACCGGTCGTTGACGCTCTTGAACCGGTCGATGTCGACGTAGCCGACGGCGTAGTCGACCCCGCTGCGGACCCGGTCGCTGATCTCCCGCCGGATCCGGGAGTTGCCGGGCAGCCCGGTCAGCGGCGAGACCTCCCGGAACTCCTTGTTGCGGCGCAGCGTGGAGCTGACCCGGGCGACCAGCTCTGCGGTGTCGAAGGGCTTGACCAGGTAGTCGTCCGCGCCGGCGCTGAGCCCGTGGACCTTGTCCACGGTCATCCCCTTGGCGGTCAGCATGATCACCGGCAGGGCGGAGGTCATCGGGTTGGCGCGCAGCCGCCGGGTCAGCTCCAGCCCGTCGACGCGCGGCATCATCAGGTCGACCACCGCCAGGTCGGGTCGCTGCCGCTCGATCACCTCGAGGGCCTCCTGGCCGTCGCTGGCGTGGATCACCTCGAAGCCGTGCAGCCGCAGATTGAACTCCACGAACCGGGCGATGTCGGCGTCGTCGTCGACGACGAGGATGACGTCGGGGCGCTCGCCGGCCGGGTCCACCTCAGGCCCCGGCGGACGCGCGCTCCGCCAGCCCCCGCAGGCAGCGGACCGCCTCGGCGGGGTCCTCCGCACCGTAGACGGCGGTGCCGGCGACGAAGGCGTCCGCGCCGGCCGCGGCGGCCTGCTCGATGGTGTCGGCGGCGATCCCGCCGTCGACCTCGATGCGCAGCTCCAAGTGGCCGGCGTCGACGTGCCGGCGGGCGGCGCGCACCTTGTCCAGCAGCTCGGGAATGAACCGCTGCCCGCCGAAGCCGGCCTTGATCGTCATGATCAGCAGCGTGTCGAAGCTGGGCAGCAGCTCCAGATACGGCTCGATCGGGGTGTCCCGGTCGATCGCCAGCCCGGCCTTCGCCCCGGCCGCCCGCAGGTCCTTGGCCAGCGACACCGGATCGTCGCACGCCTCGGCGTGGAAGGTGACGTTGTACGCACCGGCGTCGGCATACCCCGGGGCCCACCGGCGCGGGTCTGTGATCATCAGGTGCACGTCGAACGGCAGCTCGGTCGCGGCGCGCAGGCTCTGCACGACGGGCAGCCCGATGGTCAGGTTCGGCACGAAGTGGTTGTCCATGACGTCGACGTGCAACCAGTCCGCGGCGCCCTCGACGGCACGGACCTCTTCGGCGAGACGGGCGAAATCGGCGGCGAGGATGCTGGGCGCGACGATCGGCGGCGGTACGGTCACGAGGTCAGTGTACGAACGCGGCCAGCAGCCGCCCGCATCGCGGCACCTTCCCGGACGCGCTGTGACCCAGCCGTGACCGGTGGTGCAAGATTGGCCAGTCCGGATGGGAAATTCGGACGAAAGTCCGCCGCGACTGGCCGATCGACGGAAACGCGGCAAGACTCCATGCAGGACGGTGACGTAAGCTCCACGCCCGGTGGCGCGGTAACGCCGCACGGGCCGTGGAGCCCGACCGTCAGCTCCCGGGAAGGGCAGACGATGCGACGGTGGCTTGTGGCGCTGGCGCTGGCCGGCATGGTGACGGCACTGCTGGGCGGCTGCGCCCGGCCGCACGGGGCCGACGGCGACCTCACCGACGACTGGCCGGCACTGCGGGAGCCGCAGATGTTCATCCCGGCCACCGACGCCTGCCTACCCCGGATCACCGCGGTCGTGCAGGCCGGCACGTACGAGACGGTGGACTGCTTCCGCAGCCACCTGGCCGAGACGATCCACGTGGGCATCTTCACCGACCCCGCCATCGACGCCGGCCCGCGTCCCGAGGGGGGCACGCCCGTCCTGCGCGGCGCCCGCGCCGAGTGCGACCAGCGGGCCCGGGAGGTGCTCGGCGGCGACTGGCACTCGGCCCGGCTCAGCCTCACCATCGCCCTGCCGTCAACCTCCGCCTGGGCGAGCGGGGCCCGTTGGTACCGCTGTGACCTCAGCGAGACCGACAGCATCGACAACACCCGGCCGGTCAACCGCGTCGGCAGCCTACGCGGCGCGATGGTCGGCGACTCGCCGCTGACCCACCGCTGCTTCGACCCGAAGCTGATCGGCACGAACCTGAACTACATGGCCCCCGTGTTGTGCACCGAGCCGCACCGCGCCGAGTTCGTCGGGGTGTACACCGAACGCGAAATGACCTGGACCGAGTTCGTCCGGTCCAACCAGCAGGTGCACCGCCGCTGCATGGCGCTGATCGCCGAGTTCGCCAAGGTGCCCAACAACAGCGAGTTGCCGTACCGGGCGGGGTCCATCTTCTACCCACCGTCGCAGCGGGAGTGGAACGAGGGCGACCGCGGCGTGCGCTGTTTCCTGTGGAGCGACAACCGCAAGCTCACCCGATCGATGTACGGGGCTGGGCCGAAGGGACTACCCGCGAGCTGAACGCCGGTGCCGTAAGCTCCCGCTCCGTGGCGCGCCCGGCGACGGACGCCGGTGTCCGCGACCACCAGCGACGGGGAGGTCGGGCGGATGCGGCGATGGTGGACGGCGGTCGCCGGGGCGGCGGGAGCGGCGCTGGCGCTGGCCGGTTGCGGCGCGCCGGCCGGGCTGGACGGCGACCTCGCCGACGACTGGCGGGCGATGGTGACGCCGACGCAGTTCGTGCCGGCCACCGGGGCGTGCCACACCGTGTTCGCCGACGTCGGCTACCTCAGCGGCTACAACCCGGTCGACTGCGCGGGGTCGCACCGGGTCGAGACCCTGCACGTCGGCACACTGAGCGGGTCCGCCGCCGAGCTGAGCGCGCCCCCGGCCCCCGGGTCGGCCGGGATGAGGGCCGTCCGCGCCGAGTGCGACCGGGAGGTGAACGAGGCCCTCGGGGCCGATTGGCGCTCCGGCCGGCTGAACCTGTCCACGGTCTTCCCGTCCCGGCAGGCATGGTCCGGCGGGGCCCGCTGGTTCCGCTGCGACGTCAGCGAGGTGGAGAGCGTCGACGACCCCAGCGCCGTCCCCCGCACCGGCAGCCTCGCCGGTGCCCTGAAGGGCTCCTCGGCGCTGGCCCACCGCTGCTTCAACCCGGAGATCAAGAAGGACGACGTGGAGGAGATGACCTCCGTTTCCTGCACGAAGAAGCACCGCGTCGAGTTCGTCGGCGTCTACCAGGCCCCCGACGTCTCGTTCGGCCAGATCGACAAGAACCGGCTGCGCATCCACAAGGGCTGCCGGACGCTGATCGCCTCGTACGCGAAGGTGCCGAACGACGGCGACCTGGAGTACCGGGCGGGGACCATCTTCTACCACCCCTTAGAACCGGAGTGGAAGGACGGCAACCGGGGGGTGCAGTGCTTTCTCTGGGTCGACCGCGACCTCACCCGCTCGGTGAAGGGCGTGGGCACCAGGGGCCTGCCGGTCCAGTGACCCGCCCGGCGGGCGGCTGACGCGGCGGGGCGGCCGAGGGCCGCCCCGCCGCGGTTCGCCTCAGCCCCGGCGCAGCACCGCGAGGAACATGGCGTCGGTCCCGTGCCGGTGCGGCCAGAGCTGCACCGACGGCCCGTCCCCCAGCCCCGGCATGCCGGCCGGCAGCAACGGCCGAGCGTCGACGAAGTCCGCCGGCACCCCGGCACGACGCGCCGCCTCCGTCACCGTCACGTGTGTCTCCACGGTATGCGGCGAGCACGTCACGTAGGCCACCAGGCCGCCCGGACGGGCCGCCCGCAGCGCCGCCGACAGCAGTTCCCGCTGTAGCCGGGTCAACGGCGGCAGGTCCGACGGCTGCTTGCGCCAGCGGGCCTCCGGCCGGCGGCGCAGCGCGCCCAGGCCGGTGCACGGGGCGTCGACCAGGACCCGGTCGAAGTGCCCCTCCGGCAGCTCCGCGTCGGCGCCGACGGTGCGGCCGTCGGTGTGCAGCACGGTCACCGGCAGTCCCCGCGTGGCCTGGCCGACCAGCCGGGCCCGGTGCTCGGAGACCTCGACCGCGCTCAGCCGCGCCCCGCGCTGGGCGGCCAGCGCCCCGAGCAGGCCCGCCTTGCCGCCCGGCCCGGCGCACAGGTCCAGCCAGTGGGCGTCCGGGCCGTCCAGCGGGGCGACGGCGAGGGCGTTGGCCACCAACTGGGAGCCCTCGTCCTGCACGTGCGCCCGCCCCTCGGCCAGCGCCGGCAGGTCGCCCGGCGCGCCGCCGGCGAGATAGACCGCGTACGGCGAGAACGCCCCCGGCGCGCCGCCGACCTCGTCGGCCAGGACGACCGGGTCGGCCAGCCCCGGCCGGGCGCACAGGTGCACCGGCGGGCGCTCGTTGTTTTCGATCAGCAGCCGGGTGGTCTCGCCCAGGTCGCCGCCGAGCGCCTCGGCGAAGGAGCGCACGATCCACTGCGGGTGGCTGTACGCCAGGGACAGGTGCCCGATCGGGTCGCTCTCGTACGCCGGGGCGAGCTTCGCCACCCAGGCGTCGGCGTCCCGGCCGGCGACCTCGCGCAGCACCGCGTTGGCGAAGCCGGTGGCCCCGATGCCGACCGTGCGCACCAGGTCGACGGTCGAGGAGACCGCCGCGTGCGCCGGGACCCGGGTGTGCAGCAGCTGGTAGGCGCCCAGCCGCAACGCGTCGCGCACCGGCGGGTCGATCCGGGCCACGTCGCGGCCCGCCGCGTCGGTGAGGATCGCGTCGAGGGTGCCGAGGTGCCGCAGCGTGCCGTAGGTCAGCTCGGTGGCGAAGGCGGCGTCCCGGCCGGTCAGCCCCTCCTGCCGAAGGAGCGCCGGCAGCACCAGGTTGGCGTACGCGTCGTCGCGGTGCACGGCCGCGACGACCTGGTACGCGACGTGCCGGGGCAGGTCGACGGCGGGCCGCGCCGGTCGCCGCGCGTCCCGCCGGTCGTCGCCCCGCCCGCCCCGCGCCGGGCGGTCGCCGTACGCCGGCCGGTCGGGGCGGGGGCCACCGGCCGCCCGGTCGGGGCGGGGGGCACGCTGCTCGTCGTACCGTCGCTCGGATCGTTCCCTGGGCCCGGTCACGCGAACTCCTCCCCGGCGGTGACCCGGGTGCCGCGCGCCCAGTCGCTCGCCGGCATGGCCCTCTTGCCCGCCGCCCGCACCTCGCCGAGGGCCACCGGGACGGTGGCCGTGCCGGCCAGCACCCGGGACTTCTCCGCCAGCAGCTCGCCGGGCTTGAGCGCCGGGCCGTCCGGCACCGGGACGACCGGGCCGAGCTTGACCCGCTCGCCCCGGAACGTGGTCCACGGGCCGGGCGCCGGGGTGCACGCGCGGATCCGCCGGTCCACCGCGAACGCGGGGTCGCCCCAGCGCACCCGGGCGTCGTCCACGGTCAGCTTGGGCGCGAGCGACACCCCGTCGGCCGGCTGCGGCTGCGCCCGGGCGGTGCCCGCCGCGATCGCGTCGAGGACGGCCACCAGCAGGCCGGCCCCGGAGTGGGCGAGCCGCTCCAGCAGGTCGCCGGAGGTGTCGGTGGGGCGGATCTCGTCGGTGACGGTGCCGTACACCGGGCCGGTGTCCAGCCCTTCCTCCAGCGCGAAGACGCTCGCCCCGGTCAGCTCGTCGCCGTGCAGCACGGCCTGCTGGACGGGGGCCGCGCCCCGCCACGCGGGCAGCAGCGAGAAGTGCAGGTTGATCCAGCCGTGCCGGGGGATCTCCAACGCGGCCGGGGGCACCAGCGCGCCGTAGGCGACCACCGGGACGCAGTCCGGGGCCAGCTCGCGCAGCCGGTCGAGGAACTCCGGCTCGCGGGGACGGGCCGGGGTGAGCACCTCGACGCCGTGCTCGTCGGCCCAGGCCCCGACGGGCGAGCGGACCAGGCCCCGGCCCCGCCCGGCGGGGGCGTCGGGACGGGTGACGACGGCGACCAGCCTGTGCCCGGAGGCCGCGACGGCGGCCAGGGCGGGAACGGCGACGGCCGGCGTGCCGGCGAAGATCAGGCGCACCGGGTCACCGCCCCAGGCCGAAGGGGCTACCGGCGTGCGGGTCGAGCTTGACCGTCGGCGGGGCCGCCGGGTCGTACCACTCGGCCTGGCGGATCGCCTTCATCGCCTCCTTGCGGCCGGCCGGGTCCAGCCGGTCGACGAAGAGCACCCCGTCGAGGTGGTCGGTCTCGTGCTGCACGCAGCGGGCCATCAGGCCGGTGCCGACGATCTGCACCGGGTCGCCGTAACCGTTGAACCCCTTGGCGACCACGTTCTGTCGGCGCTTGGTGTCGAAGTAGAGCCCGGGGATGGACAGGCAGCCCTCGGGGCCGTCCTGCTCCTCGGAGTCGGGGAACTCCAGCACCGGGTTGACCAGGTGGCCGAACACGTCGTCGACGTCGAAGGTGAACACCCGCAGGCCCACTCCGAGCTGCGGCGCGGCGAGACCCGCGCCGTTATGCTCGCGCATCGTGTCGGTGAGGTCGGCCACGAGCCTGCGCAGCTCGGCGTCGAAGTCGACCACCGGATCGGCCGGCGTGCGCAACACCGGATCCCCGAACAGACGGATGGGCTGGACGGTCACGCGGGATGACTCCTTCGGGTCGGGCGGATCGGGCCGTACCAGTCTACGGAGTGCCCGGGGTCGTCCCCGCCCGCGACCGGAACGCGTCAGGTGCCGGGGACGGGGTCGCCGGCGAGCACGGCGTCCCCGGCCCGCAGGCAGTGCGCCGGCAGCGGCAGCGTGATCTTGTGGGCGGCTTCCCAGTCGTACACGGTGCCGGGGCGGACCTGGGCGGTGAAGTAGTCCACCGCGCTCGTCATGCCCACCACCGGCTCGTCCATCTCGGCGACCAGCCGGGCGGGGACCAGTGGGAACCCGCTCTGGATGGCCGCGCTGAGCCGGCGGTGGCCGTCGACGACGAAGAAGTACTCCCCGGTGAAGCCGATGGTCAGCGGCTCCAGCGCCTCGTCGCCGGCGGCGGCGACCTCGCCGACGAACCCGGCGTCCCACAGCCCGCGCAGGGTGCCGATGTCCTCGGTCGGGTAGACCCGGGTCGGGTCCAGCAGCAGCAGGGGCGGGGAGTCGCGCAGCACGTCCGCGCCGAGCCGGCCCTCGTACACCTCGATGATGTGGTCGATGACCTGCTCCGGATTGGCCCGGGTGGAGTCGCAGATCAGGTCGTAGTTGCGCAGCCGGGCCTTGTCGACGCCGTAGCGGACGATGAACCGGCTCCGCTCGCTCTCGCTGCGCTCGCGCAGCTTGGCCTTGGCCTCCTCCAGCGAGGTGTAGCTCTCGGCCGGGCCGGAGGGGCGGGCCAGCACCCGCCGGGCCGCCTCGGTGGGCTCGGTGATCATGTGCACCTTGAGCGCGTCGGTGAAGAAGTGCCAGGCGAGCCGGGAGTCCATGACCAGGCTCTCGCCGGAGGCGGCGATGTCCTGCTGGAGCTGGTCGACGTAGCCGTCAACGGCCTGGTCCAGCTCGGCGTGCAGATTGAGCTGGAGCGCGGTCATCTGCCGCTCCTGCGCCATCTGGCGGTAGAGGTCGCCGACGCTGACCCGGCGCAGCCCCAGCCGCTTGGCGATCTCGACGGACACGGTGCTCTTGCCGCTGCCGAGGTCACCGTTGAAGACGATCGATTGACGAACGGTCACGACTGGTCCATCCCTGATCACCGGCTGACTGACATCATCGACGTGGCGTCGTGGTACCGACGCGCCGTCGTGCGCCCGGGCATGACGGGCGATGCTATCACGCAGGGGCGACCACGGATCGTGACCGCCGCCCCGATCGCCTAGAACAGGGCCAGCGGGTCGACCTGGAGGCGGACCGGGTCGGCCGCCTTGCGGGCCGCGCGGGCCCCGGCGGCTGCGTGCAGCGCCGCGGCGAGGGCCGCCGCCCGGGCCCGGGGCACCCGGACCAGCATCCGTTCCTTCTCGCCGTCGGCGGGGACCGGGCCCAGCACCTCGGCCTCCGCGGGCAGCCGGGCCTCGGCCAGCAGGTCGGCCACCGCGTCGGCCGGGCCGGTGACGCTGGCCATCCGCACCGCCGGCGGGAAGCCCAGCTCGCGGCGCTCGGCCAGTTCCCGGGCGGCGAACCAGGCGGCGTCCCAGCGCAGCAGCGCCTGCACCGGCGCGAGGGCACCGTCGGCGACCACCACCACCCGGCCGCCGGCTGAGGCGGGACGGGCCAGCGCGGCGGCGGCCAGCCAGCGGCGCAGCGCCTCCTCGCCGGCCCGCAGGTCGGCCCGGGTCAGCAGGGCCCACGAGTCGAGCAGCAGCACCGCCCCGTAGCCACCGTCGGTGACCGGCTCGGCCCCCGGGGTGGCCACCACGAGGCCGGCGCCGCCGGGCACCGTGCTGAGCACCTCCTCGCGGCCGGAGGTGCGCACCGGCACCCCGGGGAAGGCCCGGCCCAGTTCCTCGGCGGTGCGGCGGGCACCGGTGACGGCCGCGCGCAGCCGCCGCCCGCCGCACTGCGGGCAGGCGTACGCGGCGGCGATCCGGCCGCACCAGCGACAGGCCGGGATACCCTGCGCCGACGGCAGGGCGAGCGGACCGGCGCAGTGCGGGCAGCGGGCCGGGGCGCGGCAGTCGGCGCAGGAGATCGAGGGCAGATACCCCCGGCGGGGCACCTGGACCAGCACCGGCGCGTCCGCGCCGAGCGCGTCCCGGGCGGCGGCCCACGCCAGGCTGGGCAGCCGGGCGGTCGCCGCGCCGGGGTCGCGGGCCAGCTGCGGGTCGTCGCCGGTCGGCGCGACGGCGGGGGTACGCGCCCGCACGGTGGCCCGGTCGGCGAGCACTTCCCGGGCCCATCCGGTCTCCACCAGCAGTTGCGCCTCGGCGCTGCGGGCGTACCCGCCGACGAGGGCCGCCGCGTCGGCGAGCCGGGCGCGGATGAGCAGCACCTCGCGGGCGTGCGGATAGGGGGCGCGCGGCTCGGCGTGCAGGTCGTCGCCGTCGTCGACGATGGCCACGAGGCCGAGCCGGGCCACCGGGGCGAACATGGCCGCCCGGGTGCCGACGACGACCGGCACGTCCCCGCGCCGGGCGGCCAGGAACGCGCGGTACCGGCGGGCCGGGCCGGCGGCGGCGGCGAGGCTCACGTGCCGCCCGGGGCCGAGGGCGACGGCCAGCGCCGCGTCGAGGCGGTCGAGGTCCCGGGCGTCGGGCACGACCACGACGGCCCCCCGGCCGCCGGCCACGGTGGCGGCGACCGCCTCGGCGTATCGGGCGGGCCAGTCCTCCCCTGGCAGCGCGGACCAGACCGCCCGCACGGGGCGGCCGTCGGTCAGGGCCCGCAGGAACGCCGGCCCGGCCGGGTACGCCCGCCAGCCGGCCGCCTCGGGCGGGTCCAGGGGCGTGGGCGGCTCCGGCGGGACGTGCGGCTCCTTCTCCACCCGGGCGTGCCGGGGTGGCACGGCCAGCCGGAGCACGTCGGCGAGGTTGCCGGCGTACCGGTCGGCGACGGCCCGGGCCAGCCGGGCGATCTCGCCGGCCAGCACCGGCTCCGGCGAGACGAGCCGGTCCAGGTATGCCAGCTTCCCGGTGTGCCCGGAGGCGTCGGCCCGCTCCAGCAGCCAGCCGTCGACGAGCTGACCGGCGAAGCGCACCTTCACCCGGGTGCCGGCAACGGCGGCGTCGGCCAGCTCGGCGGGGACCAGGTAGTCGAAGGGGCGGTCGAGGTGCGCCAGGGGGACGTCGACGCAGACGCGAGCGACCGGCGACCCGTCCGCGGGTCGCCGGTCGCTGCTCCTGGTGCCGGTCAGGCTCCCGCGGCCGACTTGAGGTCGGCGGCCCGGTCGGTGCTCTCCCAGGTCAGGTCGGGCAGTTCCCGGCCGAAGTGGCCGTACGCCGCGGTCTGCCGGTAGATCGGGCGGAGCAGGTGCAGGTCCCGGATGATGGCGGCCGGGCGGAGGTCGAAGACCTCGTTCACGGCCTTCTCGATCGAGGCGACCGGCACGGTTTCGGTGCCGAACGTCTCGATGAACAGGCTCACCGGGTGCGCCTTGCCGATCGCGTACGCGACCTGTGCCTCGCAGCGCTCGGCGAGGCCGGCGGCCACCACGTTCTTGGCCACCCAGCGCATCGCGTACGCGGCCGAGCGGTCCACCTTGGACGGGTCCTTGCCGGAGAACGCGCCGCCGCCGTGCCGGGCGTACCCGCCGTAGGTGTCGACGATGATCTTCCGGCCGGTCAGGCCGGCGTCGCCCATCGGGCCGCCGATCTCGAACCGCCCGGTCGGGTTGACCAGCAGCCGGTAGCCGTCGGTGTCCAGGCCGAGACTCTCCAGCTCCGGAGCGATGACGTGGTCGCGCACGTCCGGGGTGAGCAGCGAGTCCAGCGAGATGTCGGCCGCGTGCTGGCTGGACACGACGACCGTGTTCAGCCGGACCGGGCGCAGCCCCTCGTACTCGATGGTGACCTGGGTCTTGCCGTCCGGCCGCAGGTACGGGATCGTGCCGTCCTTGCGGACCGCCGTGAGCCGGCGGGCCAGCCGGTGCGCCAGGGCGATCGGCAGCGGCATCAGCTCGGGGGTCTCGGAGCAGGCGAAGCCGAACATCATGCCCTGGTCGCCGGCGCCCTGGGCGTCCAGCGCGCTCTCCGACGAGCCGGTGCGCAGCTCCATCGCGTTGTCGACGCCCTGGGCGATGTCGGGTGACTGGGCGCCGATGGAGACGCTGACGCCGCAGGACGCGCCGTCGAAGCCCTTCTTCGACGAGTCGTAGCCGATGTCGAGGATCGTCTCCCGCACGATGGTCGGGATGTCGGCGTACGCCTTGGTGGTCACCTCGCCGGCCACGTGCACCTGGCCGGTGGTGATCAGTGTCTCGACGGCGACGCGGCTGTGCGCGTCCTGGGCCAGCAATGCGTCGAGAATGCCGTCACTGATCTGGTCGGCGATCTTGTCCGGGTGGCCTTCCGTGACCGATTCGGACGTGAAGAGGCGGCGTGTCACGGCACTCCTAAGTTATGGAATAGTCGTTCCGCGGAAGTGTAGTCAATCAACCACGATCGTGGTGGGCTGGTCACCTCTGGTCACCCTTCGGGACGGGGAGCCCAACGCGCCACGACGAGGTCCCAGACGCCGTCGGCCAGGTCCTCTTTGGACTGCTCCGGCAGCGTACGCATTGAGCCGTCCGCGCCGATGACGGTTGCCGCGTTGGTCTCGGCGCCGAAGACCTTGTCCGGACCGACCTCGTTGATGACGATCAGGTCCGCCCGCTTGCGGGCGAGCTTGGCCCGGCCGTTGGCCTCGGCATCGCCCGTCTCCGCGGCGAACACCACCAGCACCTGCTCCGGTCGACGGCGCCGGCCCAGCTCGGCGGCGATGTCCGGGTTGGTGACGAGCTCGATCGTAGGTGGCCGGGCGTCCGATTTCTTGATTTTGGCCGGCGTGTACGTGGCGGGCCGGAAATCCGCTGGCGCGGCGGCCATCACCACGGCGTCCGCCTCGGCGGCGGCCTGCACCGTCGCCTCGCGAAGCTCCTCGGTGGTGCCGACCCGCACCAGGTCCACACCGGCCGGGTCGGCGAGCGCCACGTTGGCGGCGATCAGGGTGACCCGGGCGCCCCGGGCGACCGCCGACCGGGCGAACGCGTACCCCTGCTTGCCGGAGGAGCGGTTGCCGAGGAACCGGACCGGGTCGAGCGGCTCGCGGGTGCCGCCCGCGGTCACCACGACGTGCCGGCCGGCGAGGTCGGCCGGGGCGTGCGGGCCCCGAGCCAGGGCCCGCCGGATCACGGCGAAGATCTCCGCCGGGTCGGGCAGCCGGCCCTTGCCGGTGTCGGCGCCGGTGAGTCGGCCGACGTCGGGCTCGACGACGCGAACGCCACGGGAACGCAGCGTGGCGACGTTGGCGATGGTGGCCGGGTGCTCCCACATCTCGGTGTGCATCGCCGGGGCGAGCAGCACCGGGCACCGGGCGGTGAGCAGGATGTTGGTGAGCAGGTCGTCGGCGAGGCCGTGGGCCGCCTTCGCGAGCAGGTCGGCCGTGGCCGGGGCGACCACCACCACGTCGGCCCGCTGGCCGAGCCGGACGTGTGGGACCTCGTGCACGTCGGACCAGACGTCGTCGGCGACCGGCTGGCCGGACAGGGCGGCCCAGGTCGGCGCCCCGACGAAGCGGAGCGCCGACGCGGTGGGCACCACACGGACCCGGTGGCCCGACTCGGTGAGGAGCCGCAGCAGCTCACACGCCTTGTAGGCGGCGATGCCGCCGCCGACCCCGAGGACGATCTCGGCGGACATCGACGCGGGCGCGGCTACGGCTGGTCGGTCGGCTCGGCAGTGAGCAGGCCCGCGTTGATCTCGCGCATGGCGATGGAGAGGGGCTTCTCCTGGGGGGTGGTCTCCACGAGCGGGCCGACATACTCCAGCAGGCCCTCGCCGAGCTGGCTGTAGTAGGCGTTGACCTGACGGGCGCGCTTGGCTGCGAAAATCACCAGGGCGTACTTCGACGTCGTCTTCTCGAGCAGCTCGTCGATCGGCGGGTTGGTGATGCCCTCGGGGTTGGCGATGGATCCCACGAAATAACCTCTGCGTCTGTCGTCACCGCGCGGACGCGGTTCGGGCTGGCAACCGCGCGGACGCGGTTGGTGGGGTCACTCAACCGCTCAGCCGCGGTTGGGCCGGAGCCAGATAGGAAGAACCGAACAAGCCTACCAGCTCATCCACCGCCCGCCCGGTGTGGTCGTGCGCCAGGACGTGCGCGGCGCCGGCCGCCGGCGGCCGAGCGCCGGGCGGGACGAGCAGGACGAGCCGGGCGTCGGGCCACGCCGCGTGGACGGCGAGCGCGCCGGGCAGGTCGAGCGGGAGCAGCACCGGTCGGCCGGCGGCGAGCCGATCGAGGACCGGCGCGGCCGGGGTGCCGCGCGCGTACGGCCCGATGCGGGCCCACTCCAGTAGCTGCCCGGCGGCGATCAGCCGGTCGAACCTGGCCGGCGCGAGGAAGATCCGGTCGACGCCGTCCACCTCGCCCGCGCGGCGGGGCCGGGTGGTCGCCGGCACCGGAATCCAGACCAACGGAGAACGCGCCCGGAACAGCTCGACGACACTGCCCACACCGGCCCCGGAGGGACCGGCGAGGACGGTGAGCCGAGCCGCCGGGCGCGCCTCGTCATCCGTGCTCACGGCTCGTTTCTACCCGCTGCCACGCACGGCCGGCGGCGAACCGCCGGGCTCAGTTGGCGGCGAACTCGCCGAGCAGGGCCTTGCGCTGCTGCTCGCCCAGACCACGCAGGCGACGGCTGTCGGCGATCTTGAGCTTCTCCATGATCTGGGTCGCCCGGATCTTGCCGATACCCGGCATCGCCTGCAGGACGGCCGAAACCTTCAGCTTGCCGACGACGTCGTCGCCCTCGGCCCGCTCGAGAACCGCGGCGAGGGTGGTCTTGCCCTGCTTGAGCTGCTCCTTCAGCTCAGCGCGGGCTTTGCGGATCTCCGCAGCCTTCTCGAGGGCAGCTGCACGCTGCTCGGGGGTAAGTGACGGGAGGGGCACCAGTTCTCCTCAGGTCCTTGTCGCGACGGGCGGGACGCCACGCCGCGGATGTGAAACGTGGAGTCGCCGGAAACCAAAGGGGTCCGTGGTTCCCAGCGCGGGGAAAACTAGCGGTCGCGGACGCATTCGGCAACGTGGGCACGCCACGAGCACGACAAAATGACCGAGCCGTCACTCAGTCAGGAGCCTTCGAGGGCCGCTCGGCAGTCGGCCAGGGCCCGCTGTGCGGCGACCCGCAGGGCGGTCACGTCGGGCCCGGCGTGCAGCACCTCGCGGGAGTACGACGGCAGCACCCACGGCAGGCTCGCGCCGAACACGGTCCGTAGGTCGGCGGCCGTGGCGCCCTGCGCGCCGAGCCCGGGGGCGAGCAGCGGACCGCGCACCGCCGACAGGTCGTGGCCGGTGTCGCCGATGGTCGCACCGACCACCAGACCGAAGTTTCCCAACGGCTGCGCACCCTGGTTGAGCTGGGCGATCTCATCGATCACCGCCTGCGCGACGGTGCGCCCGTCGGCACCCCGCGCGCGCTGCACGGCGGCCCCCTCGGGGTTGGAGGTGAGCGCCAGGACGAACACCCCGCCACCGTGTGTGGCGGCGAGCTCGAACATCGGCGCCAGCGACATTACTCCCAGGTAGGGGCTCGCGGTGATTGCGTCGACATACATCGGGCTGGATGGATCAAGGTACGCGGAGGCGTACGCGGCGACCGTGGATCCGATGTCCCCGCGTTTGACGTCGAGCAGAACGAGCGAGCCGGAATCCCGCAACTGTCGGATAGTTGACTCTAGGACCGCCACGCCCCGCGCTCCGAAGCGCTCGAAGAACGCCGACTGGGGCTTGACCACCGCGACGCGGTCGCCGAGCGCCTCCACCACCGTGCGGCTGAAACGTTCCAGCCCGTCCACGTCGTCCGTCAGCCCCCAGCGGGTCAGCAGCCCGGGGTGCGGGTCGATGCCCACACAGAGCGGCCCGCGCTCCACCATCGCCCGGTGCAACCGGTGACCGAAGCTCTCCATCCGCGCCTCTTCTCTCGGCTCCTGCGGGCGCGCGGCGTCCACCGACGCGCCCTCTCCGTGCCCTACGCCGGGCGTGCCGGTCAGCCTGCCGCCGCGGCGGCAGCCATCCCGGCGGCGATGCGGGCCACGTCCGCGTCCTCGGTGACGTACGGCGGCATGGCGTAGACCAGGTCGCGGAACGGCCGCAGCCAGACCCCCCGGTCCACCGCCGCAGCCGTCGCCCTCGCCACGTCCACCTCGTGATCGAGTTGGACGACGCCGATCGCGCCCAGCACCCGGACGTCCGCGACGCCCTCGACGCCCCGCAGCGGCTCCAGACCGGCCCGCAGGGCCTCACTCACCCTCGACACCTCGGCCGCCCAGTCTCCGGCCCGCAGCAGGCCGATGGAGGCATTCGCGACCGCACAGGCGAGGGGGTTGCCCATGAACGTGGGGCCGTGCGCGAGCACCCCGCCACGGGAGATGCCCTCCGCCACCTCCGCCGTGCACAGCGCGGCGGCCAGCGTCAGGTAGCCGCCGGTGAGCGCCTTGCCGACGCAGAGGACGTCGGGGCTCACCCCGGCGTGCTCGGCGGCGAACATCGTCCCGGTGCGGCCGAAGCCGGTGGCGATCTCGTCGAAGACCAGCAGCACTCCGTGGGCGCGGGTCACCTCGCGCAGCACCCGCAGATAATGCGGGTGGTGGAAGCGCATCCCGCCCGCGCCCTGGACCACCGGCTCCACGATCACGGCGGCCAGCTCGCCCGCGTGCCGCACCACCGCGTCGACGAGCGCCGCCTCGTACGCGGGGTCGGGCGGGGTGTCGAAGCCGGCCGGCGGGACGGGTGCGAAGACCTGCCGGGGCAGCGCCTCGCCCCACAGGTGGTGCATGCCGCCCTCGGGGTCGCAAACGCTCATCGGGTGGAAGGTGTCGCCGTGGTAGCCGCCCCGCCAGGTGCCCAGCCGGCGGCGCTCCGGCCGCCCGAGCGCCCGCTGGTACTGCAGGCACATCTTCACCGCCACCTCGACGCTCACGGAGCCCGAGTCGCAGAGGAAGACCCGCTCCAGCCCGTCCGGGGCCAGCTCGACCAGGGTCTGCGCCAGGCGTACGGCCGGCTCGTGGGTGAGCCCGCCGAACATCACGTGGCTCATCCGGCCGAGCTGGTCGGCGACCGCCGCGTCCAGCACCGGGTGCCGGTAGCCGTGGATCGCCGCCCACCAGGACGACATGCCGTCCACCAGTTCCCGCCCGTCGGCCAGCCGCAGCCGGACCCCCCGCGCGTCGCGCACCACGTACGGCGGCGTCGCGGGCGGCAACGGCGCGTACGGGTGCCACACGTACGCCCGATCGGCGGCGAGGATCTCCTCCGGTGTCACCCCCGCCCCCTCCGGCCCCCGGCGCGATGCGCTGTGGCCGGCTTTCCGGCCACGGCCCGTCCACCCGCCGGCGCGGGCGCCGGCCGGCCGCGCCGGGCGGCGGCGCGGACGAGCGCGGGGCCCCGGTAGATGAACCCGGTGTAGAGCTGCACCAGGCACGCTCCCGCGTCGAACATGCGGTCGGCGTCGTCGGGATCGACGATGCCGCCCACGCCGATCACCGGCAGCCGCCCGCCGGTCTCCCGGTGGACGAAGGAGACCACCGCGCGGGCGCGGGCCGCCAGCGGACGCCCGGACAGGCCGCCCGCCTGCGCGCCGCGCTCCCGGTCGGCGGGGGCGAGACCGTCACGGGCCAGGGTCGTGTTGGTGGCGATCACCCCGGCCGCGCCGCGCGCCAGGCAGACCTCCAGCAACTCGGCGATCGCCGGCTCGGTCAGGTCCGGGGCGATCTTCACCAGCACCGGCTTCTCCCCCACCAGCGCCGCCAACAGCGCGTCCAGGTGGGAGCGGTCCTGCAGGGAGCGCAGGCCCGGCGTGTTCGGCGAGGAGACGTTGACGGCGAAGTAGTCGCCGTGGCCGCGCAGCGTCCGGTACGAGGCGAGGTAGTCCTCGACGGCCTCCTCCAGCGGGGTCACCTTGGACTTGCCGAGCGAGATGCCCAGCGGCGCGCCGACCGGACGGGGCAGCGCCGCCAGCCGGTCCGCCAGGGCCCGCGCGCCGGCGTTGTTGAAGCCCATCCGGTTGACCACGGCCTCGCTGTCGCGCAGCCGGAACAGCCGCGGCCGCGGATTGCCCGGCTGGGCGTGCGCGGTGACCGTGCCGACCTCGACGAAGCCGAAGCCGAGCGCCGGCCACGCCGGCAGCGCCGCGCCGTCCTTGTCCATCCCGGCGGCCAGCCCGACCGGGTTCGGGAAGTCCACCCCGAACACCGTCCGGGGCGCCCGCACGGCGTAGCGGGCCCGCAGGGCGGCCAGCGCCACCGGCGACCGGGACACGGCGGCCAGCCGCCGCAGCGTCCACTCGTGGGCGGCCTCGGCGTCGCCACCGCCGACCCGGAACAGCCAGGGCCGCACCCCCCGCTCGAAGATCACCGTCCCCTCCCCGGGGCCCCGGCGGTCACTCGCCCGCCCGCAGGGTGGCGTGCAGGGCCTGCAGGGGGCGGACGGTCATGTCGCCGCGGATGCGGGCCTCGATGCCCATCACCGCCGCCGCCGCGCCCGGGACCGTGGTGATGCACGGGATGTCGGCCGTCACGGCGGCGCTGCGGATCTCGTAGCCGTCGGAGCGGGCGCTCGCCCCGGAGCCCTGCGGCGTGTTCACCACCAGCGCCACGTCGCCATTGAGGATCATCGACACCGCGTCCTCACCCGCGCCGGACTCGTAGTGCTTGCGGATCTGCTCGCAGGCGATGCCGTGCCGGCGCAGCACCTCCGCCGTGCCGGCGGTGGCGACGATCTCGAAGCCCAGGTCGGCCAGGCGCTTGATCGGGAAGATCATGCCGCGCTTGTCCCGGTTGGCCACCGAGACGAAGATCCGTCCGGCGGTCGGCAGCGACCCGTACGCGGCGGACTGGCTCTTGGCGAAGGCGTGCCCGAACTTGGTGTCGATGCCCATCACCTCGCCGGTGGACTTCATCTCCGGGCCGAGCAGCGAGTCGACGCCCTTGCCGGACGGGGTGCGGAACCGCTTGAACGGCAGCACCGCCTCCTTCACCGCGATCGGCGCGTCGGCCGGCATGGTGCCGCCGTCGCCCGTCGGCGGGAGCAGCCCCTCGGCGCGCAGCTCGGCGATGGTCGCGCCGAGCGCGATCCGGGCCGCCGCCTTGGCCAGCGGCACCGCCGTGGCCTTGGACACGAACGGCACCGTCCGCGACGCCCGGGGGTTCGCCTCCAGCACGTACAGCACGTCGTCCTTGAGGGCGTACTGGACGTTGAGCAGGCCACGCACCCCCACCCCCTGGGCGATGGCCTCGGTGTAGCGGCGCACCTGCGCCAGGTGCGAGCCGGCCAGGGTCATCGGCGGCAGCACGCAGGACGAGTCGCCGGAGTGGATGCCGGCCTCCTCGATGTGCTCCATCACCCCGCCGAGGTACACCTCGCCGTCGGCGTCGCAGAGGGCGTCCACGTCGATCTCGATGGCGTCGTCGAGGAACCGGTCCACCAGCACCGGATGGTCCGGGGAGATGTCGGTGGCCCGGCCGATGTAGTCGCGCAGCGTCGGGTCGTCGTAGACGATCTCCATGCCCCGCCCGCCGAGCACGTACGAGGGGCGGACCAGCACCGGGTAGCCGATCTCGGCGGCGATCGCCTTGGCCTCCTCGTACGAGGTGGCCATGCCGTGCGCCGGGGCGCGCAGCCCGGCCCGGGCCAGCACCGCGCCGAACGCGCCACGCTCCTCGGCCAGGTGGATCGACTCCGGGGAGGTGCCCACGATCGGCACGCCGGCGTTCTTCAGCCGCTGCGCCAGGCCCAGCGGGGTCTGCCCGCCGAGCTGCACGACCACCCCGACCACGCCCGGCCCGCCGGCCGCCTTGCCGGACGAGTCCTCGGCGTGCCAGACCTCCAGGACGTCCTCGAAGGTCAGCGGCTCGAAGTAGAGCCGGTCGGCGGTGTCGTAGTCGGTCGAGACGGTTTCCGGGTTGCAGTTGACCATGACGGTCTCGTAGCCGACGCCGTCGCCGCCGGGACCGGACGCGGCGGCCGGGCCGAGGGGCGCGCTGCGCAGCGCCTGAACGGCGTGCACACACGAGTAGTCGAACTCGATGCCCTGGCCGATCCGGTTCGGCCCCGAGCCCAGGATGATCACCTTGGGCCGGGCCGAGGGCGCGACCTCGGTCTCCGAGTCGTACGTCGAGTAGTGGTACGGCGTGGTCGCCTCGAACTCGGCGGCGCAGGTGTCCACCGTCTTGTACACCGGGCGGACGCCGAGCCGGTGCCGTAGGGTGCGTACCCCGTCCTCGGCGGCCAGCTCGGGGCGCAGCGCGGCGAGCTGGCGGTCGGACAGACCGGCCCGCTTGGCGCGCCGCAGCAGGTGCGCGTCGAGCACCGGGGCGTCGACGATCTCCGCGCGCAGCTCCACCAGGGCGGCGATCTGGTCCAGGAACCACGGGTCCATCCCGCCGGACGCGGCGGAGACCTCCGCGATCGACGCGCCGAGCCGCAGCGCCCGCTCGACCGTGTAGAGCCGGCCGTCGTGCGGCGTGCTCAGCGCGGCCAGGGTGTTCTCCCTGGTGGCGTCCGCCGGGTCCGGGGTGGTCCAGAAGCCCGCCGACTTGGTTTCCATCGAGCGCATCGCCTTGTTCAGCGCCTCGGTGAAGTTGCGCCCGAGGCTCATCGCCTCGCCGACCGACTTCATGGTGGTGGTCAGCTCCGCGTCCGCGCCGGGGAACTTCTCGAACGCGAACCGGGGGATCTTCACCACCACGTAGTCCAGGGTCGGCTCGAACGCCGCCGGGGTCTTGCGCGTGATGTCGTTGGGAATCTCGTCCAGGGTGTAGCCGATGGCCAGCTTCGCGGCGATCTTCGCGATCGGGAAACCGGTCGCCTTCGACGCCAGCGCCGAGGACCGCGACACCCGGGGGTTCATCTCGATCACGACGATCCGGCCGTCGGCCGGGTTCACCGCGAACTGGATGTTGCAGCCGCCGGTGTCCACCCCGACCTCACGCAGCACCGCGATGCCGAGGTCGCGCAGGTTCTGGTACTCCCGGTCGGTCAGCGTCATCGCCGGGGCCACCGTCACGCTGTCGCCGGTGTGCACGCCCATCGGGTCGACGTTCTCGATCGAACAGACCACCACCACGTTGTCGTGGCGGTCGCGCATCAGTTCGAGCTCGTACTCCTTCCAGCCGAGCACACTCTCCTCGATGAGCACCTCGTGCACCGGGCTGGCGGCCAGACCCGCCCCGGCGATGCGCCGGAGGTCGGCGTCGCTGTGCGCCATGCCGGAGCCGAGGCCGCCCATCGTGAACGACGGCCGGATCACCACCGGCAGGCCCAGCTCGGCGACCGTGGCCTCGACCTCGGCCATCGAGTGGCAGACCCGCGAGCGGGGCACCAGGGCGGCCGGGTCTGCGATGCCGAGACGAACGCCCGCCTTGGCGACGATGTCCTTGAACAGCTGCCGGTCCTCGCCCCGGTTGATGGCGTCGATGTTCGCGCCGATCAGCTCGACGCCGTACTTGTCCAGCACCCCTGCGGAGTGCAGGGCGACCGCCGTGTTCAGCGCGGTCTGCCCGCCGAGGGTGGGCAGCAGGGCGTCGGGACGCTCCTTGGCGATGACCAGCTCGACGAACTCCGGGGTGATCGGCTCGACGTACGTGGCGTCGGCGAACTCCGGGTCGGTCATGATCGTCGCCGGGTTGGAGTTGACCAGGCTGACCCGGATCCCCTCGCTGCGCAGCACCCGGCACGCCTGGGTGCCGGAGTAGTCGAACTCGCAGGCCTGCCCGATGACGATCGGCCCGGAGCCGATCACCATGATGTGCTTGAGATCGGTCCGCTTAGGCATTCGCGCGCCCCTCGCTGTGGGTCCGGCCCTCGATGAGCTCGGCGAAGCGGTCGAACAGGTAGTCCGCGTCGTGCGGGCCGGCCGCCGCCTCCGGGTGGTACTGGACGGTGAAGGCGGGCACGTCGATCGCCCGCAGCCCCTCGACCACGTTGTCATTGAGGCAGACGTGTGACACCTGGACGCCGCCGAACTCGGTGTCGATCACCTGGTCGGGCACGACCGCGCCGCGCTCCGCTTCGCGGCCCGGCCAGGCGACCGCGAAGCCGTGGTTGTGGCTGGTCACCTCGACCTTTCCAGTCGCCCGGTCGAGCACCGGCTGGTTGATCCCCCGGTGGCCGTAGCCGAGCTTGTAGGTGCCGAAGCCCAGCGCCCGGCCGAGGATCTGGCTGCCGAAGCAGATGCCGAACAGCGGGATCCGCCGGCCGAGCACCTCCCGGGCAAGCGCCACCGGGCCGTCGGCGGTGGCCGGGTCGCCCGGGCCGGGCGAGAGGAACACCGCGTCCGCGCCGGTGGCGAGCAGGTCGTCGACGCTCGACCCGGCGGGCAGCACGTGGGTGGTGACGCCGCGCGCGGCGAGCCGGCGCGGCACGTTGCGCTTGATGCCCAGGTCCAGGGCGGCCACCGTGAACCGGTGCGTGCCCTCGGCCGCGACGACGTACGGCTGCGCGGTGGTCACCTCGGCGGAGAGGTCCGCGCCGACCATCTGCGGCGACTGGCGGACCCGGGCCAGCAGGGCGCGCGGGTCGTCGTCGACGCTGGAGATGCCGACGCGCATCGCGCCGCGCTCGCGCAGGTGCCGGGTCAGCGCCCGGGTGTCGACACCGCTGATGCCGACCACGCCCTCGGCGGCGAGCCGGTCGGCCAGCTCTCCGGTGGACCGCCAGTTCGAGGCGGTCCGGGCCGGGTCGCGCACCACGTAGCCGGCGACCCAGATCCGGGCGGACTCGTCGTCGTCGGCGTTGACGCCGGTGTTACCGATGTGCGGGGCGGTCTGCACCACCACCTGCCGGTGGTACGACGGGTCGGTCAGGGTCTCCTGGTAGCCGGTCATGCCGGTGTTGAAGACCGCCTCGCCGAAGGTCTCGCCGACGCCGCCGTACGCCTCGCCGTGGAACGTGCGCCCGTCCTCCAGGACCAGGATCGCCGATCTACCCCTGCTCACGCTGTGCTCCCTTCGACCCGGACAGCGGGGCTCCGCTGCGCTGCATTCCTCGCTCGGATCACTTGACAGCCTTTCCGTCCAGGACCGTCGGCTCGCCGCGCAGGAAGGTCGCCACGATGCGACCCGGCAGCGTCATGCGGGCGTACGGGGTGTTGCGACTGCGGCTGGCCAGCTCCGCGGGCTCGATGACCCGACGGACGGCCGGGTCTACCAGGGTCAGGTTGGCCGGCACGCCCGGGGCCGGGTCGAGGCCGTGACCGTCGAGCCCGGCGATCCGGGCCGGGGTGCGGGACATCCGCTCGGCGATCAGATTCCACTGCGGGCCGAGCACGTCCAGGGCGATCGACAGCGCCGTCTCCAGGCCGAGCATGCCCGGCCGGGCGTACGCCCACTCGCACTCCTTGTCCTCCACGGCGTGCGGGGCGTGGTCGGTGGCGATGACGTCGATCACGCCCTCGGCCAGCGCGGCGCGCAGCGCGGCGATGTCGGTGGCCGTACGCAGCGGCGGGTTGACCTTGAACACCGGGTCGTACGTGCCGGCCGGGCTCCAGTTGTTCGCCAGTGCGGGGCTCGCAAGCTCGCTCCTCCCGCTCACGACCTCGTCCGTGAGCAGCAGGTGGTGCGGGGTGACCTCGGCGGTGACCCGTACGCCGCGGGCCTTGGCCTGGCGCAGCACCTCGACGCTGCCGGCGGTGGAGACGTGGCAGACGTGCAGCCGGCTGCCGACGTGCTCGGCGAGCAGCACGTCCCGGGCGATGATCGCCTCCTCGGCGACCGCCGGCCAGCCGGTCAGCCCGAGCCGGGTGGAGACCTCACCCTCGTGCATCTGCGCGCCCTCGGTGAGCCGGGGCTCCTCGGCGTGCTGGGCGATGATCCCATCGAACGCCTTGACGTATTCCAGGGCCCGGCGCATCAGCTTCGGGTCGGCGACGCAGTGCCCGTCGTCGGAGAAGATCCGCACCCGGGCCGCCGAGTCGGCCATCGCGCCCAACTCGGCCAGGCGCTCCCCGGCCAGGCCGACGGTGACCGCGCCGATCGGCTGCACGTCGACCAGCCCGGCCTCCCGGCCGAGGCGCCAGACCTGCTCGACCACGCCGGCGGTGTCGGCGACCGGCGAGGTGTTCGCCATCGCGCAGACCGCCGTGTACCCGCCGAGCGCCGCCGCCCGGGAGCCGGACTCCACGGTCTCGGCGTCCTCCCGGCCCGGCTCGCGCAGGTGGGTGTGCAGGTCGACCAGCCCGGGCAGGGCGACCAGCCCGGTGCCGTCGACGACGTCTGCGTCCGGCGCGGTCAGGCCGGACCCGGCCTGCGCGACGACGCCGTCGCGGATCAGCAGGTCGGTCGGCGCGGCGCCGACGACACTCACGTTGGTGATCAGGTACGCGGTCACAGGTTGTTCCCCCCGAGCAGCAGGTAGAGGACGGCCATCCGCACGGAGACCCCGTTGGCGACCTGTTCGACGATGGTGGAGCGGGGCGAGTCGGCGACCTCGGGCGTGATCTCCATGCCCCGGTTCATCGGCCCGGGGTGCATGACGATCGCGTGCTCCGGCAGCCGGCGCATCCGAGGCGCGTCGAGCCCGTAGCGGCGGGCGTACTCGCGGGCCGAGGGGAAGTAGGAGTCGGTCATCCGCTCCCGCTGCACCCGCAACATCATCACCACGTCCACGTTCGGCAGCACGGCGTCGAGGTCGTAGGAGACGTCGATGCCGGACGCGAGGGCCTGCGCGATGTCGACCGGGATCAACGTGGGCGGCCCGACCAGGGTGACCTTCGCCCCGAGGGTGGACAGCAGCAGCACGTTGGAGCGGGCGACCCGGGAGTGCAGCACGTCCCCGACGACCGCGACGTGCAGGCCGGCGAGCCGACCCAGCCGGGCCCGCATCGTGTACGCGTCCAGCAGCGCCTGGGTGGGGTGCTCGTGGGTGCCGTCGCCGGCGTTGACCACCGACCCGTCGACCCAGTTGGCCAGCCGGTGCGGGGCGCCCGAGGCGGGGTGCCGGACGACGACCGCGTCGGCCCCCATCGCCTGGAGGGTGAGCGCGGTGTCCTTGAGGCTCTCGCCCTTGGTCACGCTGGAACCCTTGGCCGAGAAGTTGATCACATCGGCGCTCAGCCGCTTCGCCGCCGCCTCGAACGAGATCCGGGTCCGCGTGGAGTCCTCGTAGAAGAGGTTCACCACGGTCCGGCCGCGCAGCGCGGGCAGCTTCTTCACCTCCCGGCCGGCGACCGTGGCCATCTCGGCGGCGGTGTCCAGGATCTGGGTGGCGGCGGCGGCGTCCAGGTCGGCGCCGGAGAGCAGGTGCCGGATCACTGGGCCTGCCTCTCGTTGGCGACTGCGGGGCTCCGCTTCGCCGCACTCCTCGCGCTCACCGGCCGGCCTCCCCGTACAGCTTGACCTCGTCGGCACCGTCGGTCTCGGCGAGGGTGACCTTGACGTTCTCGGCGAGGGCGGTCGGGATGTTCTTGCCGACGTAGTCGGCGCGGATCGGTAGCTGTCGGTGGCCCCGGTCGACCAGCACGGCGAGTTGCACCGAGGCGGGGCGACCCACGTCGCCGAGCGCGTCGAGGGCGGCCCGGACCGTACGGCCGGAGAAGAGGACGTCGTCGACGAGGACGACCCGCTTGCCGTCGATCCCGCCCAGCGGTAGCTGGGTCGGGCCGACCGCGCGGGTGGCGTGTCGGCGCAGGTCGTCGCGGTAGAGGGTGATGTCGAGCACACCGACTCCGACTGCGATGTCCTCGAAGGTGCTGATCCGGGCGGCGAGCCGCCGGGCGAGCGGAACCCCCCGGGTGGGAATCCCGAGCAGCACCGTGTCGGCGGCTCCCTGGGTCTTCTCGAGGATCTGGTGGGCGATGCGGTCCACCACGCGCGAGACGTCCGCTGCGGTGAGGATCACCTTCACCGAGGGTTGTCGCGGCGGCGACGGGTGGGCAGCCGGTGGGTAGGCCACGGCGGACCTCCTTCCCCGCCTCACGGGACGGGTCGTTAAAGGATGTCTGACGCCTCCGGCGGGCCGCGAACGGCCCGAACGGGGGCTGCGGGCCACGTTACCAGCGGTCACGGGCTGCCCGACGTCGGCACTGACCCCAGGATCAGGCTGGCGAATCGGGATAAGTCCCCCTGCGCAGCCCAACGGTAGGGTCACGACCACTTGACCAGTTGTCGCAATCCCCGTACCGTCACGCTCCGTAGCGATCGCGGGGAGAACCCCGAGCAGCACTGGGAGTGTCCGAATGCCCTCTGAATACGCCAAGTCGCTGGGCGCCCGCCTGCGCTCCATCCGCCAGCAGCAGGGCCTGTCCCTGCAGGGAGTGGAGGAGAAGTCGAACGGGCGGTGGAAGGCCGTGGTGGTCGGCTCGTACGAGCGCGGTGACCGCGCCGTCACGGTGTCCCGCCTGGCCGAGCTGGCCGACTTCTACCGGGTGCCCGTCTCCGAGCTGCTGCCCGACGGCAGCGGGGTGCGACACGAGCCCACCAGCAAGATCGTCCTGGACCTGGAGCGGCTCTACGACGACGCCTCCGAGGACCTGGCCTACGTCGCCCGGTACGCCCGCGCCATCCAGCAGCAGCGGGGCGACTACAACGGTCGGGTGCTCTCCATCCGCGCCGACGACCTGCGCGCCCTGGCGATCGTCTACGACGCCTCGCCGTCCGGGCTGATCGAGCGGCTCACCGAGCACGGCGTGCTCGTCGCCGACCCGCGGGCATTCTTCGCGTCCTGACCCGGTCACGCCGAAAGGGCCCGTGCCGTTGGCACGGGCCCTTTTCGACACCGCCGCCCCCGGCCGGGACCTTGTCGACGACGCCGGTCAGCGGGTGGCGTACTCGGCGATCCGGCCGAGCACCCCGTTGAGGAAGCGCGGCGAGTCGTCGGTCGACATCTGCCGGGCCAGCTCGACGGCCTCGCTGATCGCCACCGCATCGTCGAGCTCGTCGACGTAGAGCAGCTCGTACACGGCGATGCGGGCCAGGTTGCGGTCCACCGCCGGCATCCGGTCCAGCGTCCAACCCTCGGCGTAGCTGGCGATCAGCTCGTCGATCCGGTCCAGGTGCGCGGCCACCCCCTCGACGAGGCCGACCGCGTACCCCAGGTGCTCCGGGTGAGGCTTCTCGATCCGCTCGACGTAGCCGGCGAGCACCTCCATCGGCGGCCGGTCGCGCAGGTCGGCCTCGAAGAGCACGTCCAGCGCCCGCTTGCGCGCCTTGCGGCGCGCCGGCATCTGCTGCTTGGACCCCTCGGCCATCAGGCGCGGCCGAGGTAACGGCCGTCGCGGGTGTCGACCTTGATCTTCTCGCCGGTGGTGATGAAGAGCGGCACCTGCACGGTCGCGCCGGTCTCGACCGTCGCCGGCTTGTTCCCGCCGGTGGACCGGTCGCCCTGCAGACCCGGCTCGGTGTACGTGATTTCCAGCACCACGGAGGTCGGCAGCTCGATGTAGAGCGGCACGCCCTCGTGGGTGGCGACGGTCGCCTCGGCCTCCGGCAGGAGGTAGTTGGCGGCCTCGCCGACGGTGCCCCCGGGGACGGTGATCTGGTCGAACGTCTCCAGATCCATGAAGACGTAGTCCTCGCCGTCGGCGTAGAGGTACTGCATCGTGCGCTTGTCCACGGTCGCGGTCTCGACCTTGGTGCCCGCGTTGAAGGTCTTGTCGACCACCTTGCCGGACAGCACGTTCTTCAGCGTGGTACGCACGAAGGCGCCACCCTTACCGGGCTTGACGTGCTGGAACTCTACGACGGCCCAGAGCTCCCCGTCGAGGTTGAGTACCAGGCCGTTCTTCAGGTCGTTGGTGGTGGCCATTTCCTGCCTTGATCATCAATTGGCGGACAGACCTGGCAAGTCTACTAGCTGCCGCCTCCGACCGTTCCCGCCGTCAGCCGTCAGCCGCGCCCGCGCGGGCCGCCAGGTGGTGCAGGGCGAGACGGTAGCCGTCCACGCCCAGCCCGCAGATCACCCCGGTCGCCACCGCCGAGACCACCGAGTGCGCCCGGAACTCCTCCCGGGCGTGGATGTTGGAGATGTGCACCTCCACCAGGGGACCGCGCAGCAGGGCGCAGGCGTCCCGGACCGCGATCGAGTAGTGCGACCAGGCGGCCGGATTGAGCACCACCGCCGCCTGCTCGTCGGCCGCGTCGTGCAGCCAGCCGACCAGCTCGTGCTCGGCGTCGGTCTGCCGAACCGTCACGTCCAGCCCCAGCTCCCGGCCGGTCTCCTCGCAGAGCCCCACCAGGTCGGCGTAGCTGGTCGCCCCGTACACGTCGACCTGGCGGGTGCCCAGCCGGCCCAGGTTCGGCCCGTTCAGCACGTACACCCTCACGCGTTTCCTCTTTCGTTCGCTACTGCGGGGCTCCGCTGCGCCGCGCTCCTCGCGCTCACTGCGAAACCTCCCGGTAGGCGGCGTGCAGCAGCTCGTCGTCCGGGCCTTCCAGGATCGCCGGGCGGGCCAGAGCGTCGAGCACCACGAACCGCAGCCGCGAGCCGCGGCTCTTCTTGTCCACCCGCATCGCGGCCAGCAACTGCGGCCACGCGTCGGCCCGGTACCGCGTCGGCAGCCCGAGCGCCGTCAGCACCGTGCGGTGCCGCGCGGTGGTCTCCGGGTCCAGCCGCCCCGCCAGCCGGGCCAGCTCCCCCGCGTAGACCAGCCCGACGGAGACGGCGTGCCCGTGCCGCCACCGGTACCCCTCCACCTTCTCGATCGCGTGGGCCAGGGTGTGGCCGTAGTTGAGCACCTCACGCACCCCGGACTCACGCAGGTCGCCGGAGACCACGTCGGCCTTCACCCGGATCGCCCGCTCGATCAGCTCCCGGACCATCGGCGACGTCGGATCCGTCGCCGCCGCCCGGTCCCGCTCCACCAGGTCGAGGATCACCGGGTCGGCGATGAACCCGCACTTGACCACCTCGGCCAGCCCCGCCGCCAGGTCGGCCCGCGGGAGGCTGTCGAGCACCGCGAGGTCGCACAGCACCCCGACCGGCGGGTGGAAACCGCCGACCAGGTTCTTGCCGGCCGCCGTGTTGATGCCCGTCTTGCCGCCCACCGCCGCGTCGACCATGCCGAGCAACGACGTCGCCACCGGCACCCAGCGCACCCCGCGCAGCCAGCAGGCCGCGACGAAACCGGCCAGGTCGGTGACGGCGCCGCCGCCCACCCCGACCACCGCGTCGGTGCGGGTGAAGCCCGCCTCACCCAGCCGGTCCCAGCAGGCGGCGGCCACCTCGATGGCCTTGCCCGCCTCGGCGTCCGGCACCTCCACGGCCAGCGGGGCCGCGCCGGTCGCCGCCAGGCGCGCGCCGATCGCGTCGGCCAGCCCCTTCAGCGGCGGCGCGTGCAGCACCGCCACCCGGGTCGCGCCAGGCAGCATCGTCGGGAGAGCGTCGAGCAGGTCGCGTCCCACCAGCACGTCGTACGGCCGTTCGCCGCCGACCGGAATCCGGGTCACCTCGTCCATTGCCCGGGAGCCTAGTCCAGCCGCAACCCCCGCTGCGGCACCTGTCCACTCCGTGGCGGGCTGGTGCAAGGGAGGGCCCCTTGTTAACGCTTCCTGTATAGGAAGGGCCCCTTCCTAGCACTGCGGCCGGCGCGACTCCGACGCGCGGCACGGCACGGCGCCGCCCGCACGTCACCGGCGGCGGTCGGCGGCCGTTTAGCCGGGCAGAGCGGGGGCAGCGTTTTCAGCACAGGCGACGTTCCGGACACGGACGGCGTTTTCAGCACGGGCGGCGCTTCCAGCCCTGGCGGCGTCTCCGGCACGGACCGGCCGACGAGGCGGAGGTACCCCGCGATGAGCACACCCACCACCGACGGAGCCGACATCCGGCTGCCCGCCACGATCCTGGGCGTCGGCCTCGGCGGCTTCGCCGACGGCATCGTGCTGCACCAGGTGCTCCAGTGGCACCACATGCTCAGCGGCACCGGCAGCGACAACGTCGGGGTACGGGCGTATCCGGTGGACACCGTGCCCGGCCTGGAGATGAACACCCTGTGGGACGGAATCTTCCACGTGGTGACCTGGGTGGCGGTGCTGACCGGCCTGGCCCTGCTCTACTCCCGGGTCACCCGGTCGCGCGGCCGGCTGTGGCGCTCCCCGAAGCTGTGGGGCTGGGCGCTGGTCGGCTGGGGGCTGTTCAACCTCGTCGAGGGGATCGTCGACCACCACCTGCTCGGCATCCACCACGTGCGTGAGGGCGCGTACCGGACCTGGTGGGACCTCGGGTTCCTGGCGCTCGGGGTGGCGCTGGGCGCCGCCGGCTGGCTGGTGCAGCGCCGCGGCACGGCCGTGGACGTCTGCGCCGACCGTCCGTGACGGGAACCCACGCCGGCCACGACGGGTACGCACCGGGGCCGGCGCTGCTCGTACCCCTGGCACTGTTCTGGGTCTATCTCGCCGCCGCGCTGCGCCAGCGGGGACCGGGCGGCGGCGGCTGGCCGCACCGGCGCACGGCGGCCTTCGGCGCGGGCGCGGCCCTGCTCGCCGCGGGGCTGGCCCTGCCGGCCGGCGGCTTCGCCACGCACGCGTGGCAGCACCTGCTGGTCGGCATGCTCGCCCCGCTCGGGCTGGTGCTCGGCGCGCCGGGCACCCTGGCGCTGCGGACCCTGCACCGGCGGCGCGGCCGGGCCCTGGTACGGCTGGTGCGCCGCCCGGCTCTCGCTCAGCTCACCCACCCGGTGACCGGCCTCGCGCTCACCACCGGCGGGTTGTACGTGCTGTACCTGACGCCGCTGTACCGGGCGACGCTGACGCATTCGGCCCTGCACCACCTGGTGCACCTGCACTTCCTGCTCTCCGGGCTGCTCTTCACCTGGTCGGTCGCCGGCCCCGACCCCGGCCCGCACCGTCCCCGGGTGCCGGCGCGACTCGTGGTGCTCGGGGTCGCCGTGGCCGCCCACGCCGCCCTCGCCCAACTGCTGTACGCGGGCCTCGCCGTGGACGTACCGGTCCCGCCGGACCAACTGCGCGCCGGGGCGATGGTCATGTACTACGGCGGCGACCTCGCCGAGATCGCCCTGGCGCTGGCCCTCCTCGCCACCTGGCGCCCGACGGTAAGCAGGGGCCCCTTTTAACGCATTCGGTAGAGGAAGGGCCCCCTGCAAACACCGCAGGCGGCGCGACGCCAGCGGGCGGCGAAACGGCAGGCGACGAAACGGGGCGGGGCGGCGGCAGGCCGCCGGCGGAACGGGGCGGCGTCCTCAGGGCTTGAGCAGGGCCGCGACCTCGGCGGCGATCTCCTGCGGCGTACGCCCGTCGGTGACCACCGTCGCGGTCGCCACCTCGGCGTAGAGCGGGCGGCGCTGATCCATCAGGTGCTTCAGCGTCGCCCTCGGGTTGATCGCCAGCAGCGGCCGGCCCGCGCCCAGCCCCACCCGCTTCACCGCGTCGGGCAGCTCGACGCTGAGGTGCACCACGGTGTGCCCGACCAGGGCGGCCCGGTTCTCCTCGGCGAGCACCGCGCCGCCACCGAGGGCGAGCACCCCGACGCACGAGGTCAGCGCCGCGGCGGTGGCGGCCCGCTCCAGGGCGCGGAAGTGGGCCTCCCCCTCGTCGACGAAGATCTCCGGGATCGGCTTGCCGGCCATCCGCTCGATGTCGGCGTCGGTGTCGCGGAACTCCACGCCGAGCAGCGCGGCGAGCATCTCGCCGACTGTGGTCTTCCCCGAACCGGGCGACCCGACGAGGACGACCACCGGCCGCGTCCGACCGACCGGCTCACCAGGGAGCGTGGGGTTCACCGGATCACCAGGGAGTCGAGGTATCCGGCCAGGTTGCGGCGCATCTCGGCCACCGAGTCGCCGCCGAACTTCTCGACGGCCGCCTCGGCGAGCACCAGGGCCACCATCGCCTCGGCGACCACGGCGGCGGCCGGCACGGCGCAGACGTCGGAACGCTGGTTGATCGCGGTCGCCGGCTCCCCCGTGGTCACGTCCACCGTGGCCAGGGCCCGGTTCAGCGACGAGATCGGCTTCATCGCCGCCTTCACCCGCAGCGGCTCCCCGGTGGTGATGCCGCCCTCCAGGCCGCCGGCCCGGTCGGTCACCCGGCGCACCCCGGTCGCGGTCGGCACGATCTCGTCGTGCGCCTCGGAGCCACGGGAGCGAGCCTGCGACCAGCCGTCGCCGATCTCCACGCCCTTGATCGCCTGGATCGACATCAGCGCGGTGGCGAGCCGGGCGTCGAGCTTGCGGTCCCACTGCACGTGGCTGCCCAGGCCCGGCGGCACCCCGTACGCCAGCACCTCGACCACGCCGCCGAGCGTGTCGGCGGCCTTCTTCGCGGCGTCGACCTCGGCGACCATCCGGGCGCTCGCGTCCGAGTCGAGGCAGCGCAGTGGGTCGGCGTCGATGCGCTCGGCGTCCTCGGGCGTCGGGCGCAGCCCCGGCTTCGCGGCGACCGGGCCCAGCTCCACGACGTGCGAGACGATCTCGATGCCGAGGGCCTGCTTCACCAGGGCCTTCGCCACGGTGCCGACGGCGACCCGGGCGGCGGTCTCCCGCGCGCTGGCCCGCTCCAGGATCGGCCGGGCGTCGGTGTGACCGTACTTCTGCATGCCGGCGAGGTCCGCGTGGCCCGGACGCGGGCGGGTCAGCGGCGCGTTGCGGGCCTGCCGGGCCAACTCGTCGGGGTCGACCGGGTCGGCGGCCATCACCGTCTGCCACTTGGGCCACTCGGAGTTGCCGACGCGGATGGCGACGGGGCTACCCAGGGTGACGCCGTGCCGGAGCCCGCCGATGATCTCGACCACGTCCTGCTCGAAGGCCATCCGGGCGCCCCGGCCGTAGCCGAGCCGGCGGCGGGCCAGCTCACCGGCGATCTCGCCGGTTGTCACCTCGATCCCGGCGGGCACGCCCTCCAGCATCGCGACGAGGGCGGGACCGTGCGATTCACCTGCAGTCAGCCAGCGCAACACGTGGGCAAGTCTGTCACGCCCGGGTCACGTCCCACCGCGCCGCCCACCGTGTCCCGCCCTGCGGACGCGCCGCGTGGTCGGCATCGACCTCGCCATGATCTCTGCCTTCGGCTGTTGCCGGGCCAGTCCGAGGACTTCGGCGAGGCGGGTGACGTCGGCGGAGGTGGGGCCGGTGCGGAGGATGGCGG
>NZ_SMKJ01000339.1:0-6772 GCF_004348615.1 Micromonospora sp. KC207 | reverse complement strand
GCTGAGAACGGCCCGACCGTTCCGCCGCCGGGTTTGGAGGTGCGGCGGCGGAGCGGCCTGGTGGGCCGGGACGGGCGTGCACACCCGCCCCGACCAGGGAAGCGCCTCTGTCCTTGTTGCCACGCAAGGGGAGAGGCAGGAGCAAACTTAGCTGTCCCGGTCGTCTTAGTCAAACCCAGAGTTGTTGTTGCGTGTCCTTGCGTGATCGAATTGGCGTGCCACGCAGGGGGAAGGTCATGCCGATCACCGCCGACTACATCCGGATCGCCGACGAGATCGTCGCCGACGTCCGAGCTGAGAGGCTCAAGCCGGGCGACAGGCTGCCCTCGATCGCGCAGCTCGCCGCGACCTACGAGGTCAGCCCATCCACCGTCAAGCAGGTCTACGTGCGCCTGGAAGCGCTGCGAGTTATCTGGCGGCACCAGGGCAAGGGCGTCTTCGTGAACGATCCGAAGCTCTGGATGCGGGAACCGTAGGTAGCGAACCGGTTGCCGGCGTCTGGGGCTCCGGCCTCGACGTGCTCGCGCTCCTGTTCCCGCACGTCAATACAGCCTGACCAACCTGCAATTGCTCGAAGGCCCGGAGAACATCGCCAAGAAGGAGCGGATATCGGTGGAGTGGGCGGGGCCACGATGAGTCCCGACGCCTACACCAGTTTCCTCAGCTCAACGAGCTTCCCGGCCTTCCCGCCTCCCGGGACGACGGTCTCGGCTGGTGCGAACGCCGTCATCACCTCCTTGGTCGACGTCTCGCGAAACTGCTCGGCACGACGTGGCCGGGGCAGGAACAGCCGACGGGCCCGCCCGACTGAGTTGTTCCCTCGCCGCTGCGGGTCGATCGTGGCCCGCAACGGCGGGCCCGGAATGACGGGTATCCGACGCGGCGGTCAGATCAACGACCTTCGAGAAAGTCGATACCCTGACCGTGACCGCTGCTCTGATCGCGCGACATGGTCGCGGGTGGACCATCGTATGGGGGTTGTGAATGGCGCCGAGCCGGCGGCGGGCGGTCCTGATCGGGGTCAACCAGGCCGGGAATGACGTCCAGCTGCCCACCCTGCGGTACGCCGAACGCGACGTCCAGGCAGTCCGAGCGGTGCTGCTCGACGAGGAGATCGGCACCTTCGAGGAGACCGACATCCGGACGTACGTCGGCGCGGAGGCCACCTGGCCCAAGATCAAGGCCGGGCTCCGCGAGGTGGCGCTGGACTCCGGCCCCTCGGACGTGCTGCTCGTGTATTTTGCCGGCCACGCGCTGGTGCCCGAGTGGAGCCGGCAGCTCGACGCGTACCTCGTCACGGCCGACCTCGACCCGGCCGCCCTGCGCCGGGAGCCGGACAACGGCCTGCGGATGGCATTCCTCAAGCGGGACGTCTTCGAGACGTTCGCCGGCACGTCGTTCCTCATCCTCGACTGCTGCCAGGCCGGCACCTATCTCGACGCCGATCTGCGCCACACCGAGGCGATGCAGACCTACCGCACCCAGGTCGACCGGCACAGCGCGCTGCTGGCCTGCCGCAGCGGCGTGGCGGCGCGGGAGAGCGCCGAGCACGAGCACGGCGTGCTGACCCACCACCTGCTGCGCGCACTGCGTGGCGACGCCGCAGACGATCGGGGTCGGGTGTCGTTCGGCCAGATGGCCGCCTTCGTGGCCGAGCAGGGGCTCGAACCGCCGCCGGCGCAGCTCGTGCACATGTGGGGCCCGACCACCATCCTCACCCAGCCGCCGATGTCCCGGCACGAGCGCCGGTTGCTGAGTTCGCCGGCGAGCCCCGGCACCATTCTGCCCTGCAAGAGCCCGTTGGAAGACCAGTGCAGCTCGATCGTGCAGTTGCTCGGCCGGGTGTTCCGCTCCGAGGCGCACTCGGTGCCGACCTCTGGACCACGTGGGCGCGCCGAGCGGGCGGACATCATCCGGTACGCGCTGGACGCCCAGTCTGTGGCCGTGATGGAGTTCTCGGGCCCGACCCTGCGGGTCGCCGACTCCACGGCCCGATTCGATCGGGAGTCGCTGCGGTCGCTGCTGGAGCGAAGCTCCGCCGATGCTCTCCAGCACCGCACGTCGGTGCCGGGGCACGTCGTGGCGAACGACGCGGGCACCCGGATGCTCTGCGTTCCGCTCTCCTACGAGGACGACCGGGTCCTCGCGCTGGTCGTCGTCGACCCGGCCCTCGCGATGCTCGCCATGGGCGAGCCGCTCGCCGTCATGCTGCGTGCCCTGTGGGACTCCGACCTTGTCGGCGACCCGGTGCAGGCCGAGATGCAGGTGGTGACCGCCCTGCGTGCCGCGTTCGGCCGGCTCCCGCTGAACCTCTACGAGTACGCCTTCAGCCTCTACCAGAAGCTGATCGGGTCCATGATCATGGTGTTCCAGCCCGTCGTGGAGTTGGACCGGCGGCCGGCCGGCGTGAGCATCCACAGCTTCGAGGCCCTGGCCCGCCGTGGCGACAAGGAGGTCCGCGCGCCGCTGGGCGCCCTGCAGATGGCGCACGTCTGGGGCGACCGCTTCATCATCGAACGCGACTCGCTCCTGCTCGGCAAGGCGATCCGCTCGTACGCCGCCGCGGACGCGGACGCGCCCTGGCACGGCACCAAGCCGCTGTCGGTCAACGTCGCGGTCCGTTCACTGCTCAGCGCCTCGTACCTGAACCAGGTGAGCACGGCTCTCGCGGAGGCCGGCATGCACCCGCGGACGCTCACGCTGGAGATCTCCGAGCAGGACGCGATCCATCCCGGCCCGGGTGAGCGGTGGCCGCAGGAGCCGCTGGTCTACTTCCACCGGCGGCTCACCGAGCTGGCCCGGGCGCTGCGGATCAGCTTCGCGGTCGACGACTTCGGCGTCGGGTACGCCTCGCTCGCCCGAATGGCGGAGCTGCCGTTGACCCAGATCAAGGTCGACCGGGCAGTGCTGCACCATCCGCTGGCGGTGGAGGAACTCACGCTGGTGGCGCGGGTGGCCCGGCACGCGAGCGACCTGGGGCATGCTCCGACACCGCGGACGGTCATCGTGGAGGGCTTCGACGACGCGGCACCGGTGACCCTCAAGCAGATCTACGACCTGGACATCCACCACGTGCAGGGATTCTTTAGCGGTGCCGTCGCGTCGACGTCGCTGAACCAACTGGCTCAAGACGTTCGCGAGCGGATCGCGGGCCTGGTGAGAGGTGAAGAATGACCACCGTCAAGCTGCTGCTGCCGGCCGAGGTCCTCGAGGAGCTTGACCTACCGTACGAAGGCGTTCGCGACCTGTCGGCGATCACCCTCGCCGTCGACGGAACGGGTCTGCTGGCGAACCTCGCCACCCTTGCCGCGTTGCAGCCTCAACTGGGTGACCTCGTGGCCGCGATTCGCAACTGGCGGCTGCGGGATCCCCGCCCCACGGTGACGCTGACGGTGACGGGCCCGGGAATCGACCTGAAGCTGGAACTGCCGCGCAATGTCAGCCGGGCCCGGTTGCTGGAGCAACTCCGGCCGCTCCTGGAAGACGAGCACTGAATCGACCACCCGGACCAGCCTCAACAGCCTGCGGCACGAGGGCAACACAGCCGTCCGCCGATTTCGGGCAGACCTTGCCAGGTGGGTCGTGTAGGGCCGGCAGCTCCGCCTCTTCACGCCGGTCAAGCCCTCGGCACCTAGTGCCGTTGATCTGACTTCGCATTCCCAGTAGTGATGGAGAGAGTTTCGGTGATCAGCTCAGTCACGATCTGCAGCAGTTCGAAGTTCTACGACACCGCGCGGCGGGCCGAGGAAATTCTTCGTAAGGCCGGCCTGACCGTCTACACCCCCCGCTACGACTACAGCGAGGAGCAGGTGCGCGTCGGCGAGTCGGACAAGATTCGCCTCACCCGTGAGTTCCTCGACAAGGTCGCCAGTTCCGACGCCGTATTCGTCATCGCCAACGGCGGATACGCGGGAGTGAGCGTCTGTATCGAGGTGGGCTACGCCGTGGGCCAGGGCAAGGCCGTCGTGTTCTCCGAACAGCCGGCCGAGTTCGCCCTGCGCGCGTTGGCCGACGCGGTGGTGCCGGTAGACGAGATCGGTGACGCGGTGCGCCGGATCGACCGGGCCGCACCGCGCCCCGGAGGTCCCGCGTGATCGTGGACGCACGCACAGCGCGGTCGTCGCCGAGAGCACCCTCGGTGCGGTGGGCAGCATGTCTTCGCCCGCCCCCGCGCCGCTGCTCCGGGACCTCATCGACATCCCGGAGCACAAGTCCGCATGCTGCACGACCCGACCGGCTCGGCTCGCTGAGTGCCGGGCGTCGCGCCGCCCACGGGTCGCCGGACCGGCATCGTCGCCGGCCCGGCGGCCCGCCCGCGACTCACGTGCAGGGGCGCGCCCCCAGGTAGCTGCTGCCGTCGCCGCTGCCGCCCTCCGGGTCGAGGGCGTAGACGTGGATCTGGGTGCCGGGCGTGCACCCGGACAGCGTGAACCGGAAGCCGTGCACGCCGGTGATGCCGAAGTACGAGTTCACGTCCGGCCGGTTGGTCGCGGTCGGGAAGTCGCCCAGGTACGTTCCGACGCCCGCCGGCCCGCCCCGGTAGACGGCCACCGCCGACGAGGTACCCGGCTGGTCCGTGTCGACCGCCCAGCCCTCCACGGTGGACCCGGTGAGCAGCTCGAAGTTGCCGCGCGGCGGCGAGGTCCAGCGGAACACCCGGGTGTCGCCCGCGTTGAACGGCAGGTTCGCCAGCTGCGAGCAGGTGCGGCACATCTCGACGTCGCTGGGGTTCAGGGCGGTCTCGTACACCCGAGGCATGGCCTGCGGCAGCCGTACGGTCCGCACGCCTGTGGTGCCGGCGTGCACCATCAGCATGTTGCCGGCCGCCTCCACCGTGTCGCCGGCCGGGGCGAAGTGGTGCACCCCGGCGTCCTCGCTGATCTTGCGCAGCGCGGCCAGGGGTAGTCTGGGCGCGGCGGCGTACACCGACGTCCAGCTTCCGCCCGCGACGGGGATCGACTTGCGCGCCAGCGAGACCCCGCCCGCCTGGTACGTGCCCAGCGTCGTCGCGCCCGCGTCGGTGACGGTGAACCACGGCGTCAGCGGGTACGCCGGCCCGCCGCTCTGCCCGACGAACGAGTAGTTCTGCCCCAGGGCGGGCGTCCCGGTGCCCTTGGCGACCGTGATGCCGGTGAGCGCGGCCATCGAGGCGGTGGAGGCGGCCTGGTCGCCCTGCACGTACCCGGCGGCGTACAGCGACAGCACGGTGCGGCCGGGCGTCTTCAGTCTGGTGTCGATCGCCGCGCGTACCGTCGAGGACACCGCGTAGGCGTTGGGCAGGACGGCGAGCTTGATCGCGCTCAGGTCGAGGTTGCCCTTGGCCAGGTCGCTGAGCAGGTAGTGCCGCACGGGCGTGCCCAGCCGGGTCAGGTCGTCCACCAGGTTGGAGAGCTGGTCGCTGGCAAAGGCGTACGAGTTCTCCCCGGCGGGGGTCAGGGCGGGCTGGTAGTTGGCCGACACGTCGTCGACGAACACCGCGACCTGCGGCTGGTAGGCGTTCGCCCCGCCGTGCTGGATCTTGTCGGCGGCCCGGAACACCGACTGGAGGTTCGCCCACAGGGTTTCCGAGTCGCCGGTGCGCGCCGGGTCGCCGAACCAGCCGACCCCCTGCAGGTCCAGAAAGTGCAGTGCCCGGCCGCCGATCGCGGCGGTCGTCAGGTTGCGGCGCAGCAGGCGGATGCTGTCCCACAGGTTCGTGGCGGTCTGGAACGGGATCGGCTGGCAGTTCGTCGGCGCGCAGGCCAGCAGGGTGCGCGTGTCGTCCTCGTCCAGCCACAGCTTGTTGGCCAGCCGCATGGTGTCCGGCGGTCCCTGCTGGACGAAGCCGTTGCCCAGGCTCCGGCTGGCACCGTACGAGTAGGGCACGCCGATGATGTCCACGGACGGGCTGGCGACCAGCGTCGCCAGGTCGTTGCTTCCGCTGATCGCCAGCTCGGTGCGCAGGCCGTAGAGGTAGCCGTAGAACGTGGCGGTGAGGATGCGGTTGCCGGTCACCTGCTTGGCCTTGGCGAGCAGGCGGGTGATGGCCGCGACGTTGCGCGACGACATGTACTGGTTGTACTTGGCGGCCCGCAGCGAGTTGATGTCGGCGGGGTCCAGCACGGTGCCACGTGACGCCCCGGAGGCCGGTGGCGACTGGCCGGGCACGGCGTTGTTGCGTTCGGTGGGCGTGGCCGACCGGCAGCCCGGGACCAGGCTCGCCGGCAGGGCGCTCCACGCGCAGAAGCCGGACTCGGCGCTGCCGGAGTAGTCGTCGAGGTAGAACGAGTGCCGTCCGCGTGGGCCGGGCTGGGTGCCCGAGTCGTTGGTCCACGGGTAGAGCTGGCAGACCCGCACGCCGTCCGGGCCGGTGGCGCAGAGGTTCGGCGCGCCCCAGTCCAGCATCTTGTTGGTGGTGTCGTCGTAGCCGTACGGCCGGAAGAACCACTCGCCGCCGTTCTCGTAGGTGATCATCAACGCCATGACCCGGCCGGGGTACTGGGAGTCCATCCGCGTCAGCACCCGGGCGATCTGCTGTTCCTGGTAGGCCAGCCACGCCTCGCCGAGAGTCCACGGATGGCCCGCACCGTTCGTGTCGTCGCGCACGTTGCCCTGGAGGTCCTTCATCCGCATGGGCTCCGCGCCGGGCGGTGCGTCCTGGAGGTACATCCGCACCATGTCGTCTCACGCGTCCTCCCGAGGCTGTTTCTGACGGTGGGCGGGAGCGGCGGGGACGGGCGGGTCGCGACCACGGGATGCCCGGGTCGCGTCCCGCCCTCGGCCGGCGGAACAG
>NZ_SMKJ01000338.1:0-6788 GCF_004348615.1 Micromonospora sp. KC207 | reverse complement strand
CTGACCTCCGGGCGCGGCGGCTCTTCGGCGGCAGCGCGCGGGCCCTCGGCGACCTCGCCGCCAGCCCGTTTCGGGCCGACCGGGACCGGATCGTGGCCTCGCCCTTCTTCACCCGCCTGGGCGGCGTCACCCAGGTGATCAGCCCGGGCGGCTCCGGCCTGCTGGTGCACAACCGGCTCACCCACAGCCTCAAGGTGGCCCAGGTGGCCCGCGCGATCGCCGAGCGGCTCACCGCCGACAAACGCTGGCGGGACCTGCTGGACGTCCTCGGTGGCTGCGACCCGGACGTGGTGGAGGCCGCCGCCCTCGCCCACGACCTCGGGCACCCGCCGTTCGGGCACCTGGGGGAGCGGGTGCTCGACCGGCTGGCCCGCCAGCGACTCGGCCTGGCCGACGGGTTCGAGGGCAACGCCCAGTCGTACCGGATCGTCACCAGCACCGAGATCCGCGGCGCGGCGACCACCGGCCTGGACCTGACGGCGGCGGTCCGGGCGGCCATGCTGAAGTACCCGTGGACCCGGCTGGACCACCCGGACCCGCACCCCCGGCACCTCGTCCCGCCGCCCCGGGGGGCCGCCGCGCCCCCCGAGGATCCGGACAGCGGGTCGGCCAAGTTCGGCGCGTACCGCACGGAGCTGGCCGACCTGCGGCAGGCCCGGGAACCGTTCGCCGGGCGGATCGCCGACTGGCAGCAGACCGTGGAGGCGTCGGTGATGGACACCGCCGACGACATCGCGTACGCCATCCACGACGTGGAGGACTTCTACCGGGTCGGGGTGCTCCAGCAGGGCACGGTGGCGGCCGAGCTGATGGCCTGGCAGCGGGAGAACGATCACCTGCGGGCGATCACCGGGCCGGCGCTGGACGGGGTGGACCGGCGGCCCGGGGCGGCCATCGAGCGGCTGCGCCGCCAACTGCACCGCAAGGACGGCTGGGTCGCCGACGACGAGGCGTTCGCCGCCGCCGTCGAGCACGTCCGGCAGGAGTTGGTCGAGGGGCTGCTCGCGCTGCCGTTCGACGGCTCGATCGAGGCGGAGCAGTACGTGGCCCGGTTCTCCGCCCGGTGGACCACCCGGTTCGTCGACGCGATCACCGTGACCGAGACGCCGTCGATGCGCTCCGGGCACGTGCTGCTCGCGCCGGCCCAGTGGCACGAGGTGCAGGTGCTCAAGTTCGTGCACCACCGGTTCGTGCTGGCCCGTCCGGACCTGGCCCTGCACCAGCGGGGCCAGGCGCGGCTGCTCGGAACCCTCGTCGAAGCGCTGTGGGAGTGGCTGCTCGACCCGGAGGAGGAGTCCCGGCTGCCGCGCCGCCTGCACGACCTGGTCGAGCTGGCCGAGGCGGAGCTGCACCCGCGTACCCCGGACCGGATCGGCCGGGCCCGGGGGCGGGCGATCATCGACTTCGTCGCGCAGCTCACCGACGGCCAGGCGGTCGCGATGCTGGACGCGCTCTCCGGCCGTTCCGGCGCGCTCTGGACGGACGCCTTCGTGCTCTGAGCGCCGGCCGGCGCCCGCCCGCGCGGCCGGCTCGGCGTGTCTGTCGGTCCGTGGCGGCCAGCTACCGGTGGCGAAGCGGACAATACGCATTTTTCGTGCGTTTCTCAGCACTCTGCTCTTCGTTGAACCGGGTGCCGTGCAGCTCGGCGGCCCGTGACCGTCCGCAGTGGCTGCTGCGCGGTGCCAGGAAGGCCGGCGCCGCTCCAAGAAATAGGAGAACTTGGATGACTTGCTCGACTGTTGGTCGCCGTGTGCTTATCACCGGAGGGACCGGCTCGTTCGGCCAGACGATGGTGCGACGGCTGTTGGACCGCGACGTCGCGGAGGTACGCGTCCTCAGCCGGGACGAGGCCAAGCAGGACGTCATGCGCCGGACCCTCGGGGACGACCGGGTCTTCTACCACCTCGGTGACGTGCGGGATCTCGACAGCGTCCTGCACGCCACCCGGGGTGTCGACTTCGTCTTCCACGCCGCGGCGCTCAAGCAGGTCCCCTCCTGCGAGTTCTTCCCGCTGGAGGCCTTCCGGACCAACGTGGTGGGCAGCGCGAACGTGATCGAGGCAGCGGATCGGCACGGGGTCGGCTCCGTGGTGATGCTGAGCACCGACAAGGCGGTTCACCCGGTCAGCGCGATGGGGATGAGCAAGGGGATGATGGAGAAGCTCGCGCAGTCCCACGCTCGGGGCAGCTCGGGCGACGGGACGGTCGTCTCCTGTGTCCGGTACGGCAACGTCATGTACTCGCGGGGCTCGGTGATTCCGATCTTCATCGAACAGATAAAGGCCGGGGTCGTGCCGACCGTCACCGACCCCGACATGACGCGTTTCATGATGTCGCTCGCCGACTCCGTGGAGCTTGTCGAGCACGCGTTCCAGCACGCCAGGGCCGGCGACATCTTCGTCCGCAAAGCCGGTGCCTGCACGGTGGGGGACCTCGTCGTCGCCCTGTGCCAGCTCTTCGACGTGCCCCCGAAGTACGACGTGATCGGCGTACGGCACGGTGAGAAGCAGTTCGAGACGATGGCCAGCCGTGAGGAACTGGCCCGCGCCGAGGATTTCGGCGACTTTTATCGATTGCCGGTCGACGCCAGGCGGCTCAACTACGCGTCCTACGTCAGCGAGGGCAGGATCGGGATGCCACCGGTGCCCGAGCTCAGCTCCGCCACCGCCCGGCGGCTGGACGTGCCGGAGATCATGGAGCTGCTGCTCACGCTTCCGCAGGTCCGGGCCGAACTGGCCATGTGCGACCCGGCGCTGGCGCGGTGATCGGGGCGTCCTGACCGGGGCGGCCGTCTGGCGGAAGGGCGTTACCCGCCTGCCCGCCCGGGTCCGCTCACCGATGTCGAACCAGGAACTCCTCGATGACCTGGAAGACGCGATCTGCGTCGGCGCCGAGGAGGGTGGACCCGCTCGGCAGCGAGATGCCGCTGGCGAAGAGTCGTTCCGCTGCGCCGGTCACCACCGCCTGCCGGTCGAGGTGCGCCGGCTGCCGGTGCATCGGTTTGAACATGGGGCGGGTCTCGATGTCGTGTGCCGCCAGGTGCTCGCCGAGGTCGGCAGCCCGCCAACCGGCCGTCGCCGGTTCCACCACGAGCGAGGTCAGCCAGCAGTTCGAGCCGGCATCCCCGTCGCCGAGGATGCGTGTACCCGGCACCGAGGCGAAGAGCTTGGCGTAGCGCTCCCGCAGCGCACGCCGCCGTTCGATCATCCCGTCGAGGCGACGCAACTGGGCCCGGCCGAGGGCCGCGAGCACATTGCTCAGCCGGTAGTTGTAGCCGATGTCCCGATGCTCGTAGTGCGCGACCGGCTCCCGTGCCTGGGTCGAGAGCCGACGGACCCGGCTGATCAGCGCGGAGTCCCCGGAGACCAGCATGCCGCCGCTCGACGTTGTCATGATCTTGTTGCCGTTGAACGAGAAGATGCCGACGCGGCCGAAGCTACCCGCGTGCCGCCCCTCGTACGTGGAACCGAGGGCCTGGGCCGAGTCCTCGACCACCGGCACGCCCGCCGACGCACAGACCGGCAGCAGTCGGGCGTAGTCGGCGCAGACGCCGTTGATGTCCACCGCCATCACGGCGGCGACCCGCCGACCCCGGCGTTGGAGGTCGTCGAGCAGGTCGGGCAGCAGCTCCACGTCCACGTTCCCGGTCGCCGGGTCGCAGTCGACGAAGACCGGTTCCGCCCCGGTGTACGTCACCGCATTGGCCGTCGCCACGAACGTAAGGGTCGGCACCACGACGACGGTTCCGGGCCCGGCGCCGACCGCGACCAGGGCGAGATGCAGCGCGGCCGTCCCACTGCTGACCCCCACCGCGTAGCCGCAGCCCACCCGGTCGGCCACCTCGCGCTCGAACGCGTCCAGGTCGGGGCCGGCCGGTGCCACCCAGCCCGACCGCATCGCCGCGACGACGAGCGCCTCCTCGGTTGGACCGACGTCGGGCGGGGAGAGATGGATCCGCCGGACGGGGGAAGGTCGGCCTCCGCAGTACTGATCCACCATGAGGGCCTCCGGGCGACAGGTCGGGTGCAGGAATGTTGCGGTCCGTGTTGCCTACACCCAGTTAACCGAGATCGCGGGTGGACGTTACGGAATCGGCACGTCGGCGGCACGATCCCGGCGGTGGCGATGCGTCACCATGTCCGCCACCGCCTCTGCCGCCGCCGTGCGATCGAAGGCCCGCAGCGCGTGCTCTCTCGCGCTCCTGCCCCTGGGGGCGAGTTCTCCGGTCGTGAAGGCGCGATGGGCGATCGAGAGCGCCTCCCGGAGAGCGGCCGCGTCGCCACGCGGCACGATCCAGGCGAAGCTGTCGTTCACCGCCTCGGGCAGCCCTCCCGCGTCGCTGACGATGCTGGGGCGGCCCATGGCGGATGCCTCGCGGACCACTCCGTTGCTGCCCTCCGACAGCGACGGCGTCACGTTGACATCAGCGGCCAGGAAGTAGGGGCGCAGGTCGGGCAGCCGGCCCAACCACACGATGCTCCGATCGTCCTCGAACCTGTCCATCAGGTGCCTGCGGTGCGCCTCGCCGGCCTCGGTGAAGCCCACCCCCACCATGAGCAGCCGCGACCGTGGATGCGCCGCGTGGAAGTCGCGCCACGCCTCCAGAAGGACGTCGTGGCCCTTGATGTTCTGGCCGGAGAACGCGATCCGCTTGGGCGTGTAGATGTTCGCCACCATGATCGCGACGAAGACGTCGTCCGCGATGCCGAGCTCCGCGCGGACCGAGACGCGAGCCGAGGCCGCGGGGCCGGGCGCTCGGACTCTGGCGGGGTCGAAGTGGTCCAGGTCCACCCCGTACTGGGCCACCGGCCGCCGTTCGGCCGGGCAGCCGAGGGCCTGGTACATCGTCGAGATGTGCTGCGTGCAACAGATGATGAGGTCGTCCAGCCGCCACAGCAGGCGCTCCACGGGACGGACCACCGGCGATTCCAGGTAGAGCGGCCCGGCGACCATGTGCACCCGGCGCAGCGGAAGCCGAAACGCCGCAATCCGGGCAGCCAGGGCCGCCGCGTACAAGTGGTAGTTCAGGACATCCAACCGCAGCCCGCTAAGGAGCCGGCGAAGTCTCCACAGCCCCCGCACCGCCTTGAGGGTGGGACGGAACCGGAAGTCGAACGGGGAGTCCAGCGTCTCGACACCACGTTTTCTGAACTGCTCCCGCAACGCGCCCGGCCCCGGGGGAAGGATCGCGATCACCTCGTGGTTGCGCCGACGCAGCTCGTCGATTTGGGGAAGCGTCCAGAAACAGCCCTCGGTCGTGCGCAGCAGGATGGCGATGCGAAGATTGCCCACGGACCGTGTCCTTGTCGTCTCCTTTGCGAACGGCGGTGCCCGAGGCGCGGGCGACGCCCATTCGCGATGGGTGCCGGTAACGGCGACTAGGTCTGGTCCAACGAGGAGAAGCGGCGCGGGTTACGAGCCCCCGGGGCCGGGCGGCGACGAGCGGCGGTCGCCTCAGGCGATCGACTGCCACCAGCCGTCGACCGGGGGCGGGTCGTCGACGACCACCCGCTCGCCGGGGCGGGGCACGGCCAGCCGGACGTCGCGGGCCTTCGCCTCCGCCCAGAGCCGGTCCACCGGCTCGGACCAGTCGTGCAGGGCCAGGTTGAACGTCGCCCAGTGCACCGGCAGGAGCAGCCCGCCGCGCAGGTCGAGGTGGGCGGCGACGGCCTCCTCCGGGAACATGTGGATGCTCGGCCACGCCCGGTCGTACGCGCCGATCTGCATCAGCGTCACGTCGAACGGGCCGTGCTCGGCGCCGATCTCGGCGTACCCGTCGAAGTAGCCGGAGTCGCCGGTGTAGAAGACCTTCCGGTGGACCCCGGCCACCACCCACGAACTCCACAGCGTGCCGTCGCGGCGCAGCCCTCGGCCGGAGAAGTGCTGGGCGGCGGTCGCGGTGATCGTCAGCCCGCCCACCCGGTGACTCTCCGACCAGTCCAGCTCGATGATTCGCTGCTCCGGGACGCCCCACCGGTCCAGGTGCGCCCCGACTCCCAGGGGTACCAGGAACGGCGCGGACTGCCCGGCGGTCAGCGCCCGCACCGTGGCCATGTCGAGGTGGTCGTAGTGGTCATGGGAGATCACGATCGCGTCCACGGCGGGCAACTCGTGCAGGCCCACCGGAGGCTCGTGCAGCCGGTGTGGCCCGACCAGCGCCGACGGTGAGCACCGGTCGCTCCACACCGGGTCGACCAGCACCCGGTGACCCTCGATCTCGATCAGCGCGGAGGCGTGGCCGTACCAGACGACGCCGAGCTCGCGCTCGGTGGCGGCGGTGGCCGGAGAGTCGGCCGGGCGCAGCAGCGGGACGGCGACGGACGGTCGGCGCTTCTGCTTGCCGAAGATCAGCTCGCGGACGAGGCTGCGGTCGGGTGCGCCGGCCATCGTCCGGGTGCTCGCCCGGTTGTGGAAGATGCCGTCGCGGAACTGCGGGGAGCGGGCCGCCCGCTCGGCGCGGGCCCCCGTGATCCGCCCGCCCAGGGCGGCCGGCACGTCCCGGACCGCCCAGGCCAGGCCGGCCAGGGCGGCGAACCCGACCGCGCCGCGCAGCCGCCGCGCCAACGCCCGCCGGGCGACCTGTTCCGCTGGTACCGCCATCGTCGTCTGCCCCTCCGCCGCTGTCCCGCAGTACACCGTAGTCCGCTCTCGCACCCCCGCGCGGGGTGGCGGCCCGGCGTGGGTCAGCCGCCGTTGCTGGGCCGCCGGACGACGGCCCGGTTGGTGGGGCCGGCGCCGGTCAGCCCGTGACGGCCATTGAACCGGCGGCACCCCTGTCCCGGCCGGCGG
>NZ_SMKJ01000337.1:0-6899 GCF_004348615.1 Micromonospora sp. KC207 | reverse complement strand
GATCTTTCTCGACGTAGCGCAGATGGATGCCGGCGCGGGCGGCCAGCCGTTCGACGGACTCGACGAAACTGAGGTGCTCGGCGTCCATCAGGAACTTGATCGCGTCGCCGCCGGCCCCGCAGCCGAAGCAGTACCAGACGTTGCGGGCGGGCGAGACGTTGAACGAGGGGCTTTTCTCGTCGTGGAACGGGCACAGCCCCTTGAGGTTGCCACCGCCCGCCGACCGCAGCGTCACCGTGTCCGAGATGACCTCGGCGATCGAGGTGCGCTCCCGGACCAGCGCGATGTCCTCGTCCCGGATCCGCCCAGCCATTCGCCACCCCCCTCGGCCCTACATCCTGCCCTGCCGGGGTGACCCGCGCGGCGTCGGGGGGACGGCGGGGCGGGCGGCACCTCAGACGGGCGCGGTGGCCTCGTCCGCCTCCACCAGCCGGTTCCAGTCGGGCTTCGTGGAGCGCCAGCCCTCGTCGTCCATGCCGCGCCGCCAGTAGCCGGAGATCGACAACTGCTCGCGGGGCACGCCCCGCTCGACGCGCAGCAGCCGGCGCAGCTCGCGGACGAAGGTCGCCTCGCCGTGCACGAAGGCGTGCACCTCGCCGGGCGGGAAGTCCAGCGCCGACACCGCCGCCACCAGCGCCTCGCCGACCGGCCGGTCACCCCGGTGCAGCCAGGTCAGTTCGACCGCGCCCGGGCTGGGCAGCGGCTGCTCCTCGGCGGCGTCGGCCACCTCCACGAAGACCCGCGCCGGGGCGCCGGCCGGGAGCCGCTCCAGGGCGGCGGCGATAGCCGGCAGCGCGCTCTCGTCGCCCACCAGCAGGTGCCAGTCGGCGTCCGGGCTCGGCGCGTACGCCCCGCCGGGGCCGACGAACCGCACCGGGTCACCGGGGCGCAGCCGGGCCGCCCACGGGCCGGCCACCCCCTCGTCGCCGTGGTGCACCACGTCGATGGTCAGCTCGCCGGCCGCCGCGTCCCAGGCCCGCACCGTGTACGCCCGCAGCCGAGGCCACTGCGTGGGGGGCAGGTCCCGGCGGATCGCCGCGAGGTCGACCGGCTCCGGGTAGGTCACCCCGGCCGGCGGAAAGACCAGCTTCACGTAGTGGTCGGTGTACTCGCCCACCGGCAGGCCAATCAGCTCCTCTCCGCCGAGCAGCAGCCGGACCACGTGCGGGGTGGGCCGCCAGGTCCGCAGGACCCGGGCGGCGGTGACCTTCTTCGGGCGCTCCGTCATTGCCTTAGGCTAACCTAAGTTCCCCGGCCGCCAGCGGCCGGGGCCACGGGCGTTTCACTCGGCGAGCAGCCGCTCGTGCCAGGTCACCGCGGCCGGGTCGGTGAGCGAGGCGACCTGGTCGATCACCACGCGCAGCCGGGCGGCGTCGTCCGGCGCGGCCCGCCACAGCGGGGCGAAGACCGGGTCCAGCGCGTCGGGGGCCCTCCGGGTCAGGGCGGAGACCAGCTCGGCGAGGATCTGCCGCTGCCGCTCGTAGCGGCAACGGGCGCCCGGACGGCGCATCACGTAGCGCAGCGCCATCCCCTTCAGCAGCGCGCACTCGGCCCGGACCCGGCGCGGCACCACCAGGTCGGCCGTGTACCGCCGCAGCGGGCCGGGCCCGCAGCGCTCGCGGGTGGCGGCCACCACGGTCGAGACGAACCGGCCGGTGAGCACGCTGGTGGTCGCCTTCAGCGCGGCCTGGGCCCGGTGACTGCCGTCGTAGCCGGCGAGCGGGGCGAGCACCGGGTCGGCGAGCAGCTCGACGAGCACCGCGCCCAGGTCGGCCGGGGACTCCCCGGAGTAGGCGGCGGCCACGTCGGCGCAGAGCGCGGCCCGCTCGTCGGGGTCGGCCAGCAGCGGGCTCAGGCAGACGTACCCGCCGTGGACGCCGTCCTCGACGTCGTGCACCGAGTACGCCACGTCGTCGGCCCAGTCCATCACCTGGGCCTCCAGGCAGCGCTGCCCCTCCGGGGCGCCGGCGCGCAGCCAGTCGAAGACCGGCCGGTCGTCGGCGTACACCCCGAACTTGCCGCCCGCCCGGCGGCGCGGCCACGGGTACTTGGTGGTCGCGTCGAGCGACGCCCGGGTCAGGTTGAGCCCGGCGGAGCCGCCGTCGGGGCCGAGCACCTTGGCCTCCAGCCGGGTGAGCACCCGCAGCGTCTGCGCGTTCCCCTCGAAGCCCCCGCAAGTCGCGGCCAACGCGTCCAGCGCCGCCTCGCCGTTGTGCCCGAACGGCGGGTGGCCGAGGTCGTGGGCCAGCCCGGCGGTGTCCACCACGTCGGGTTCGCAGCCCAGCCGGGCCCCCATCTCCCGGGCGATCTGCGCCACCTCCAGCGAGTGGGTCAGCCGGGTACGCAGGAAGTCGTCGGTGCCGGCGGTGTGCACCTGGGTCTTCACGGCGAGCCGGCGGAACGCGGCCGAGTGCAGCACCCGCGCCCGGTCCCGCTCGTACGGCGAGCGGCCCGCGCCGGTGTCCTTGGCCGGCTCGTCGACCCAGCGCGCGGCGGCGTGGTGGACCGCGCCGTCGTCGGCCCGGACCGCGTCGGACCGGGCCGCGTCGCCGGGGCCGCCCCGGTGCTGGTCGCTCGTCCGCACAGCGGCCTATCCGCGCTGTCTGAGCACGCGGAACTCGTTGCCCTCGGGGTCGGCCAACACCGTCCAGTCGACCTCGCCCCGGCCGACGTCGACGTGCCGGGCGCCCATGTCGACCAGCCGCTCGACCTCGGCCTCCTGGTCGGCCGGGCGCAGGTCGAGGCGCAGCCGGCTCTTGCCCTGCTTGTCGCCGGAGAGCGGCACGAAGACGATGCCCGGGAGGCGGTCGGCGGACTGCCGGATCTCCACCGCGCCCGGCTGCTCGGTCACCACCTGGTAGCCCAGCGCCTCGGCCCACCAACGGGCGAGCCGGGCCGGGTCCCGCGCGTCCACGGTGAGACTTTCCCAGACGCTGACCATGCGGTCCACCCTCCACCGGCAATACGACATTCTTCGCGCGAGCCCCAGGCTACGCCTGGCGCATACCGATGGCGCGGCGACGACTTCCGCCCCCAGCCGGCGCGACAGTCCTCGCCCCGACGTCGCGCAACAGCCGATCAGTCGAGAGTTGTCGGCTGATCGCCGACCGTGACGGGTCGCGATCGGCAATGGCGACCGGTAGCGTTCCCAGAGCAGAACGTTACCGATGATCCGCACACCTGAATCAGATCTGGAACCCTGAATCGGACGACGGGAAGTGACGCTCGTGGACGCTGACGCGGTGCTGGGAACGGAATTGCGGGGGCTGCGCCAGCGCCGACCAGAGGTCGCCGGGGGCGTACTCGCCGGCACCGACGGCCTACTCATCTCCAGCGACCTGCCGGCGACCGACGCCACCCACCTGGCGGCCCTGGCCGCGGCCAGCTTCGGCCTCGGCCACCGGGTCGCCGACACGGTCCGGCACGGCGCGTTCCAGGAGTCGGTGGTGTTCACCTCCCGGGGCTGCGTGGTGACCTACCCGGCCGGCCGGCACGCGCTGCTGACCCTGGTCACCGGGGCCGACACCGACCTGGAGACCCTGCACCGGGAGGCCCGGGAGGTGGCCGAGAGGACCGGCGCGGTCTTCGACCAGCAGCGCAGCGCGCCCAGCAGCATGGCAGCGCTCGACCCGCACGCGCCGCTGGCCACGCGGACCCCGATGGCGACCCTGCCGGCGCGCGCCCCCAACGCGCCCCGCGCCACCGGCTGGCGACGTCCGCCGATCTGAGCCCGCCGGCCCCGGTGGGGATGCGTGCGGCTTCGCCCACCGGGGCCGGCGCCGGCGCGGCGACCGCGAGACACGGCCGCGCCGGGGCGTGGCCTGCCACGGTTCAGCGGCTGTCGGAGCCCGCCGTCTCGACCGCCGCGCGACCGGCCTCCAGCCGGGCCACCGGGACCCGGAACGGCGAGCACGAGACGTAGTCCAGCCCGACGGAGTGAAAGAAGTGGACGGACTCCGGGTCGCCACCGTGCTCACCGCAGACACCGAGCTTCAGCCCCGGCCGGGCGGCCCGCCCCTCCTCGGCGGCGATCCGCACCAGCCGGCCCACGCCGTCGCGGTCGATCGACTCGAACGGTGAGATGCCGAAGATGCCCAGCTCCAGGTAGCGCCAGAAGAAGGCCCCCTCGACGTCGTCGCGGGAGAAGCCCCAACCCATCTGGGTGAGGTCGTTGGTGCCGAAGGAGAAGAACTCCGCCGCTTCGGCGATCTGGCCGGCGGTCAGCGCTGCCCGGGGCACCTCGATCATCGTGCCGATCAGCACCTCGACCCCGCTGTCCCCGACCACCTCGGCGATGATCTTCTCCGCCTCGGCGCGTACCGTCTCCAGCTCCTGCACCGCGCCGACCAGCGGGACCATGATCTCCGGGCAGGCCGACCCGCCCTCGCGGGTGACCCGGACGGCGGCCTCGGCGATCGCCCGGACCTGCATGGCGAACAGGCCGGGAATGACCAGGCCGAGGCGCACGCCGCGCAGGCCCAGCATCGGGTTCTCCTCGTGCATCCGCCGGACGGCGGCGAGCAGCGCCTCCTCCTTGGCCACGTCCTCGCCGCGCTCCTGGGCGACGGCGACGTCGACCGCGAGCTGTTCCAGCGGGGGTAGGAACTCGTGCAACGGCGGGTCGATAAGCCGCACGGTGACCGGCAGCCCGTCCATCTCGCGGAAGATCGCCACGAAGTCGTCGCGCTGCAACGGCAGCAGCGCGGCCAGCGCGTCGGACCGCTCGGTGTCGGTGCGGGCCAGGATCAGCCGCTCGACCAGCTCACGCCGGTCGCCGAGGAACATGTGCTCGGTGCGGCACAGCCCGATGCCCTGCGCGCCGAAGCGGCGGGCCCGGGCGGCGTCCGCGCCGGTGTCGGCGTTCGCCCGCACCGCCAGCCGCCGGGCGGCGTCCGCGTGGGTCATGATCCGGTGTACCGCCTTGACCAGCGCGTCGTCGGCCTCGGCCGGATCGAGCGTGCCCTCGAAGTACCGCACCACCTCCGATGGCATGACCGGCACCTCGCCGAGGTAGACCTTGCCAGTGGTGCCGTCGATCGAGATGACGTCGCCCTCGCTCACGGACTGCCCGGCGACGGTGAGCCGCCTCGCCGGCACGTTGACATCGATCTCGTCGGCACCGGACACGCAGGTCTTGCCCATTCCCCGGGCGACCACGGCGGCGTGGCTGGTCTTGCCGCCGCGCGAGGTGAGGATGCCCCTCGCGGCGATCATGCCGTTGAGGTCGTCGGGGTTGGTCTCCCGGCGGACCAGAATCACCGCCTCGCCCTCGCCGGCCAGCTCGACGGCGCGGGCGGAGGTGAAGACCACCTTGCCGGACGCCGCGCCCGGCGACGCCCCGACACCCTTGGCCACCGGCTCGAAGCCGTGGTCGAGCTGGAACCGGGGGAACATCAGCTGGGCGAGCTGCGCGCCGTTGACTCGATGCAGCGCCTCGTCGAGGTCGATCAGGCCCTCGTCGACGAGCTGGCCGGCGATGACGAACGCCGCCGCTGCGGTGCGCTTGCCGACCCGGGTCTGGAGCATCCACAGCTTGCCGCGCTCGATGGTGAACTCGATGTCGCAGAGGTCCCGATAGTGCCCCTCCAGCCGGGCCATGATGACCAGCAGCTCGTCGTAGGACCTCTTGTCGATGCTCTCCAGCTCCTGCAACGGCACGGTGTTGCGGATACCGGCGACGACGTCCTCGCCCTGCGCGTTGGCCAGGTAGTCGCCGTAGATGCCCTGCGCGCCGCTGGCCGGGTCGCGGGTGAAGGCGACGCCGGTGCCGGAGTCCGGGCCGAGGTTGCCGAAGACCATGGCCACCACGTTGACCGCGGTGCCGAGGTCGGCGGGGATGCGCTCCTGACGGCGGTAGAGCACCGCGCGCTCGGCGTTCCACGACTCGAACACCGCGCGGATGGCCAGGTCGAGCTGCTCGCGCGGGGACTGCGGGAAGTCGCGGCCGGTGTGCTTGAGGAAGATCTTCTTGTACGCGTCGACCAGCCCGTGCAGGTCGTCGGCGTCCAGGTCGAGGTCGTCGGTGGTGCCCCGGGCACGCTTGGCCTCGTCGAGCGCGTGCTCGAACTCCTCGCCCGGCACCTCGCAGACGGTCTTGCCGAACATCTGGATCAGCCGGCGGTAGGAGTCCCAGGCGAACCGTTCGTTGCCGCCGGCCCGCGCGGCGAGCCCGACGACGCTGCGGTCGTTGAGGCCGACGTTGAGGACGGTCTCCATCATGCCGGGCATGGAGAACTTCGCCCCGGAGCGTACGGAGACCAGCAGCGGGTCGTCGGGGTCGCCGAGCCGACGGCCCATGCCCCGCTCCAGCGACTCCAGGTGCGCCTCGATCTGACCGGCCAGCCCGGCCGGCTCCTCCCCGGTGGCGAGGTACGCCTTGCACGCCTCGGTGCTGATGATGAATCCGGGCGGCACCGGCAGACCGAGGTTCGTCATCTCGGCCAGGTTGGCCCCCTTGCCGCCGAGCAGGTCCTTCAGGTCCCTGTTGCCCTCGGCGAAGTCGTAGACGTACTTGTGATCGACCGTCTCCTGCGTTGCCACCAGAGCCTCCCACGCGCGCCGGAACAAACACTTAACGAAAGTTCAGTTTGCTGACACCCCAGGGCTGACCACCGCCAATCCGGTGCCATCGCGATCGATGGGCGAAGGCTAAGCGAATATCGCGTGACCTGGGACTACTTGGTGACAATCGGCACAGCCATCACGACTGTCCGCGTCCGTACCGGTTTTTGGGAACGTTTCCACGCGCACGATCACGCAATTCGCAACCCCCCTCGTACTCTTGACCGCACCGGTTCTGCCGAACCTCACCTTTGCCATATCCCTCGCGAATACACCCGGAGCCAGCACGTGCCGCCCACCCCGTCCCGCACCCCCGAAACCGGCCGGGAACCGCTCGA
>NZ_SMKJ01000336.1:0-6930 GCF_004348615.1 Micromonospora sp. KC207 | reverse complement strand
CGCCGTGCCGGCCGCCCCCGCCGAGGTCGCGCCGGTCGCCGCCGGCACCGCCGCGACCGGGAACGCTCCGTCACCCGGTGCGGTGGTCCGCGTCTACACGCGGCGGTGGGAACCCGCGGCACCGGCACCGGTCGGTCCGCCGCCAGCCGCCCTGCTGCTGGTCACCGGTGACGCGGCCACGGCCACGGCCGCGCTCTCGGCCTCCATCGCCCCGGTGCCCGCCGCCGTGTCGTCCAGCGGTGTCTCCGCACCCGTCGTCCCCACCGCACCCGAGGTGGTGACCGTCGACCCGGATCGGCCGGCCGCCCTGGACCGCGTGGCGACTGCGGCGGCCGCCCTGCCGGCCGGCGGCGGCGTGTTCGTCCTCTGGCATCCCGGTTGGTCCGCCGCGGTCGGCCTGCGCCTGCTTCGGGCACTGCGCGGAAGCCCGGTGCGCCGGATGGTCGCCGTGCATGCCCGCCCGTACGGTGCCGATCCGGACCCGGCGGCGGAGACGCTCGGCGCCCTCGCCGGCCCGGCGGGGCTGGACGGTGTGGCGTTCACTGCCGTCGAGGTGGTCGACGACGCCAACCCGGCCGGCTGCCTGCGGGCCGGGTTGGCCGAGTGGCACGCCACCGGCGGCGAGGTGCGGCACGAGACCGGCCGCCGGTGGGAACCGCGCCTCGTCCCCGCCGACCCTGACGGTGCGTCGTCGCCCGCCGGCGTGCCCGCGCTGCGGGCCGGCGGCACCTGGCTGGTGACCGGCGGTCTCGGTGCGCTCGGTCGCGCCGTCGCCGGCCACCTCGCGGCGCGCCACGGCGCGCGTATCGTGCTGACCGGCCGCTCACCGCTGCCAGCCCACGGCGAACGCGTCCTCGACGAGTTGCGTGGCACCGGTGCGGGTTCCGTCGAGTACCACCCGGTCGACGTCACCGACGTCGCCGGTCTGACCGCCCTGGTCCGCGACGTGCGCACCCGGTACGGCGGCTTGACCGGCGTGGTGCACGCGGCCGGGGTGATGGACCCCCGACCGTGGCCGGAGAAGGACGACGCCGCCGTCGACGCGGTGCTGCGACCGAAGGTCGACGGCGTCCGGGCCCTGGACGAGGCGACCCGCGGGGAGGACCTCGACGCCTTCGTGCTGTTTTCCTCAGCGGCGGCGGTGCTCGGCGACATCGGACTGGGCGACTACGGGGTGGCCAACCGGTACCTCGACGGGTACGCGCAAGCCCGCGAGGCGCACCGGGCCCGGGGCGAGCGCCGGGGTCGTACGGTCTGCGTCAACTGGCCGCTGTGGCGCGACGGCGGCATGCACCTGCCCGGCGAGGCGATGTACCTGGCCTCGGCCGAGCTGTCGTACCTGGACACCCCGGCCGCGCTGGCCGCGTTCGACCGGATCCTGTCCGGCGGTTGGCCGCAGGCGCTCGTCCTGGCCGGCGCTCCGGCGGCACTGGACCGGCTGACAGGTGCCGCCGCGTCGTCATCCGCGCCTGCTTCTGAGCGAACCGCGGCGCCGGACGGCGTCCCCACCGCCGGGAACGGTGCCGCCGTCCTGAATGGTGCCGCCGCCCGGAACGGCACCAGCGTTCCGAACGGCCTCGCCCCCGTGAACGGCCTCGCCCCCGCTACCGGTTCCGTCCCGGCCAACGGGACGGTCGCCAGCAACGGCGTTGTGGCCGTGAGCACCGCAGCCGACGGGCACGACGACGCGGTCGTGCGGGACCGGCTGGCGGAGAAGCTACGGGCCATCGCCGCCGAGGTGCTCTGTGTGGACGCCGAGCGGATGGACCTCAACGAGAACCTGGGCGCCTTCGGCTTCGATTCGATCACTCTGCGGGACCTCGCCGGACGCCTCAGCGAGGTGTTCGGGGTGACGGTCACACCCACCCTCTTCTACGCCCGGTCGTCCCTGGCCGAGGTGGCTGGCTACCTGGTGGAGGAGAAGGGCGACACGATCCGCGCCCGGTACGCCGTGCCGGCTCCGCCCGTCCCCGCGCCAGCCGACCCGGCGCCGGTCGCTGCTGTCGCACCGGCCACCCGGGTCGTCGACCAGTCACCGGTCGGACCAGTGGCCCGGGTCGCCGCCGTACCGGGGGGCGGGCCGGATTCGGCAGGGCCGGGCGGTATCGGCGGCGCGGAGCCGATCGCGATCGTCGGCATGGCCGGGGTCTTCCCCGGCGTCGCCGACCCCGACGAGTTCTGGCAGCGCCTGGTCGCCGGAGAGGACCTGGTCACCGAGGTGCCAGCGGACCGGTGGAACTGGCGGGAGTTCTACAGCGAGGAACGCTTCGCGCCGGGCCGCACCCAGTCCAGGTGGGGCGGCTTCGTCGACGGGCACGACCGGTTCGACGCCGACTTCTTCGGCATCTCCCCCCGGGAGGCCGAGCTGATGGATCCACAGCACCGGCTGTTCCTGCAGGCCGCGTGGGCCGCCGTCGAGGACGCCGGGTGGGTGGCCACCGAACTGTCCGGCCGGCGGATCGGCGTCTTCGCCGGCGTCCAGTTCGCCGAGTACCAGCAGTTGCTCACCGAGGCCGGAATCAGCCAGGTGCAGGTGGGCACGGGCAACGCCCACACGATGCTGCCCAACCGGGTGTCCTACCAGCTCAACCTGCGCGGACCCAGTGAGGCCGTGGACACCGCCTGCTCGTCGTCGTTGATGGCGGTGCACCGGGCGATGCGCGCGCTGCGCGCGGGGGAGTGTGAGGCGGCGCTGGCCGGTGGGGTCAGCCTGATTCTTACGCCGTACTACTACGTGCTGTCCAACCAGGCCGGGGTGCTCTCGCCGACCGGCCGATGCCGCACCTTCGACGCCGCCGCCGACGGGTACGTGCGCGGCGAGGGCGCCGGCGTCGTGGTCCTCAAGCCGCTGCGCCGCGCGCTCGCCGACGGCGACCACGTGTACGCGGTGATCCGGGGCGGTGCGGCCAACCACGGCGGCCGTGCCAGCTCGCCCACCGCGCCGAACTCCGCCGCGCAGGCCGAGTTGGTCGCCGCCGCCCTCGCCGACGCCGGCGTGGACCCGGCCACCGTGTCGTACGTGGAGACCCACGGCACCGGCACCGAGCTGGGCGACCCGGTGGAGGTGGAGGGGCTGACCGAAGGCTTCGCCGCCGCCCGCGCCGCCGGCAGCACGCTCCGTCCCGGTGGCTGCGGCCTCGGCTCGGTGAAGACGCAGATCGGCCACCTCGAGCCGGCCGCCGGTGTGGCCAGCCTGGTCAAGGTGGTGCTGGCGCTGCGGCACCGCACCCTGCCCGGCGTGCTGCACCTGAACACGCTCAACCCCTACCTGACCCTGGACGGTGGGCCGTTCCACGTGGTGGGGGAGACCCGACCGTGGCTGCCCTGGCCGGACTCGGACGGCCGGCCACTGCCGCTACGGGCCGGTGTGTCGTCGTTCGGGTTCGGCGGCAGCAACGTGCACCTGGTGGTCGAGGAGGCACCGCCGCTGCCGGCCCCGCCCTCGGGCGGGCCGCAGCTTCTGGTGCTTTCCGCGCGGAACCCGCAGCGGCTGCGGGCGTACGCCGGTCGGCTCGCCACCGTCCTTGGCCGCGCCGGCGACGGTGGGTACGGCGGTGGCCCGGCGGACCTGACCCTGGCCGACGTGGCGTACACCCTGCAGATTGGGCGGGAGCCGATGGCCGAGCGGATGGCCATGGTGGTCGGCGACCTCGCCGAGACGGCCGACCTGCTGGCCCGGTTCGCCACGGACGGCCACGCCGAGGGCGTGCTCACCGGCAAAGCGGGGGCGGCCGGCGAGGCGGCCCGGTCCCTGGTGGACGGCCCGGCCGGACGGGACTACCTGCGGGCGTTGTGCGAGTCGGCCGAACTGGCCCAGCTCGGCCGGCTCTGGGTCGCCGGGGTCGCCGTCGACTGGCGGTTGCTGCACCGGGCGGCATCCCCACGCCGGGTGCCGCTGCCGACGTACCCGTTCGCGCCGAGCCGGTACTGGTTCACCCCGGTGCTGCCCGGCACGCCGCCGACCCCCGCATCGGCCGATGTGGCGGACACCACGACCCGGCCGGCGGTACCGGAGGCGGCCGGGCCCGGCCTGCCCGACCTGTACGTACCCCGGTGGGTGCCGGCGGGTCCGGCTCCCGCGACGCCACCCGCGCGGGCCGGCTGGATCCTCACCACGCCCGCCGGCCGGCCGCTGGCCGCGGCTCTGGCCAGCCGCTATCCGCACGCCACCGTCGGTGACCTGGACACCGCGAGCGTGCCCGAGGACGACGCGGAGATCTGCGTCGTGGCGGTCGACCCGCCCGGCGCGGTGCTGCCGGAGACCGACCGGGACGACGCCGCGCTCGGTCTGGTGCGGCTCGTCCGCGCCCTGGGCGCGGCCGGCCGGACCGACGCGGCCCTGACGCTGCGCGTGGTGACCGCGGGCGTGTACCCGCTCGACGGGGCCACCGCCCCCACCCCGTACGGCGCCACGTGCCACGGGCTGGCCCGCGCGGCGGCCCGCGAACACCCGTCCTGGCGGGTGCACGTGCTGGACGTCGCGGCAGCCGACTTGGCCGACCCGGGGGCGGCGGCGCAGGCCGTGATCGCGGTGGACCTGCCCGTCGGCGAGGAGGTGCTGCTGCGCGGCGTACGCCGCCTGGTACGTGAGCTGCGTCCCGCCCTGCTGCCCCCGGCGGCCCGGTCGCCGTACCGGGAGCGCGGGGTCTACCTGATCGTCGGCGGTGCCGGCGGCATCGGTGCGGAGCTGGCCGACCACCTGGCCCGGACGGCCCGGGCCCGGCTGGCCCTGGTCGGCCGGTCCGTCCCCGGCGAGGCGCACCAACGGTTGTGCGACCGGATCGCGGCAGCCGGTGGCGAGGCGGTCTACCTGTCCGCCGACGTCAGCGACCCGGCGGCGCTCGGTGCGGCCGTGGCCCAGGTCCGGCGCCGGTTCGGGGCGCTGCACGGCGTGGTGCACTCGGCCCTCGTGCTGCGCGACGGCACGCTGCGGTCGATGAGCGACGAGGGGTTGCGGGCGGTGTTCGCGCCGAAGGTCGCCGGCATGGTGGCGCTCGCCGACGCGCTGGCCGGGGAATCCCTGGACTTCCTGCTGCTGCTCTCCTCCGCGCAGTCCTTCGTGGGCGCCGCCGGGCAGGGCAACTACGCGGCGGCGTCCGCCTACGAGGACGCGTTCGCCGGGCTGCTGCGTCACCACGGCCGCTGGCCGGTACGCGTGGTGAACTGGGGCTACTGGGGCAGCGTCGGCGCGGTGGCGACCCCCGAGTACGCCCGACGGCTCGCCGCGCAGGGTGCCCGGTCCATCGAGCCGGCCGAGGGTATGGAGGTCGTCACCCGGCTGCTGGCGGGTCCGGTCGACCAAGTCCTCGCCGTGCGGACGGACCCGTCCCGGCTGGCCCAGGTGCTGAGGGTCGGCCCGTCGGCCGGGCCGGATGATGCCGCCGCGACCCCGGCGGCTGTGGTCGGTGTGCCGGCCGAGCCGGCGCTCCCGCCGCCGGCCCGGCTGCTGGCGGACCCGCCCCGGCTCGCCGTGGACACCGTTCGCCGGGCCGGTGTGGCCTGGGACGCCCTGGACGCGCTGGCCCGCCGCTGGTTGCTGGAGACGCTGCGCGGAGCCGGTGTGCTCACCGCCGCCGGGCAGCGGAGCAGCCTCGACGAACTGCGCCGGATCCTCGGGGTGTCCGCCGACCACGACCGGCTGCTCACCGCCCTGGTCAACGTGCTCGTCCGGGCCGGCTGGCTGACCCGCGACGGCGAGCGGCTGCTCGTCACCGCGGCGGCCGACGTCCCGGCGGTTCCGGTGGCCGACGAGGCTCGGCGGCTGGCCGCCGAGCATCCGGCGATGCGGCCCCACCTGCGGCTGCTCGACGCGTGCCTGTCCCGCTACCCGCAGGTGCTCGCCGGGCGGGTCCCGGCGACCGAGGTGCTCTTCCCGGGTGGTTCCGGTGAACTGCTCGACGGCATCTACGCCGGTGACGAGGTGACCGGCCACTTCAACGACCTGGTCGGGTACGCGGTGGCGGAGTTCGTCCGACGGCGCACGTCCGCCGGCGCCGCACCGGTACGTGTCGTGGAGATCGGTGCCGGCAGCGGAGCCACCAGCGAGGTGCTGTTCCGCGTGCTGCGCCCGTACGCCGACCGGCTGCGGTACGTGTTCACCGATGTGTCCCACCAGTTCGTCTGGCGGGCCGCCGAACGCTTCGGCCCACAGTTCCCGGCGGCCAAGTTCCGGGTGCTCGACATCGAACGCGACGTCGCCGGGCAGGACTTCCTCCCGGGTGAGGCCAACCTGGTGCTGGCGACCAACGTGCTGCACGCCACCTCGGACGTGGCGGTGGCGCTGGCCCAGGCCAAGCGGCTGCTGGCGCCGGGCGGCTGGCTCGTGATCAACGAGGGCACCCGGGTGCACGACTACGCCACGCTGACGTTCGGGCTGCTCGACGGCTGGTGGCGGTACACCGACGCGATGCTGCGCATCCCGGACGCGCCGATGCTCGACCGGGACGCCTGGCTGGTGGCGCTGGCCGGTGCGGGATTCCGGGACACGGTGGTGCTCGGCCTCGGTGCCGACTGCCCGCCGAGCCTCACCGCCCAGCAGAGCGTTCTGGTGGCGGTCAGCGACGGCATGTGCGTTCCCGGGCGTTCCCCGGCCGGCAAAGTGTCCGGTGCGGCCCCGTCCGTGACGCCGGTCCGGTCCGGGTCCCCGTCCGTCGCGGCGGTCGCGTCCGTGTCGGGCACATCGGTGGCATCGGACGCGTCGGTGGTGCCGGCCGCGTCCGACCGGTCGTCGGCTCCGGTCCCGTCGGGCGATGCGGTTGGCGCGGCGGTCCTGGCGACGATCGCCCAGGCGTTGCGGATCGATCCGGCCGACCTGGACCCGGACGGGCCGCACGCGGACCGGGGCGTCGACTCGGTGCTCGCCATCGAGATCGCCAACACGATCAACGCGACGCTGGGCGTCCGTATCCGCTCCACCGACCTGTTCAACTA
>NZ_SMKJ01000335.1:0-6942 GCF_004348615.1 Micromonospora sp. KC207 | reverse complement strand
GCCCCACCCCGACGCGGTACCCCGTGCCGGGCACGCCGGTCCCCGGCCACGTCCGGCTGACGTTCACCGACGGGGTGCTCGCACCCGGTGAGTCGAGCGGGCCGATCCAGCTCCGCTTCCACCGGCAGAACTGGACCGCCATCGACGAGCGGGACGACCCGAGCTGGCGGGCCGCCACCGGCGCCTGGGGCGACAACAGCCGGATCACCCTCGACGTCGACGGCGTCCGCGAGTTCGGCGACCAGTACGCCGGCTGAGCCCGCCCCGGGGGGCGGCAGCCGGAATTACCTTTGAGTAGGTTGCCGCCCCCCTGCGAGCATCCCCCTGATTCGCCCGACCCTGAGGTAGCTTCTACTCCGCGCGCGACACCCTTCGCGGACGACGCGATCCCGATCGTCCACGTTCACTTTCCTCGTGAAGGGCCCAACGGCGGACATGGCCGAACCCCTCGAACCATACGTACCCGACCCTACGCTCAGGGCAGCCCTGGAAGACTTCGGGCAGCAGTGCCACCGGGAGATCAGCGTCCCGCCGCAGACGCGCCTCGATCGGGGCTACGGCGGTGCCACGCTCTTCGTCGCGAGGCTCACCGAGCCGGTGCCGCCAGGCAGGACGCTCACCCGGAAGGTCTTCGTCAAGGTCCTGCCGGCCCGCTCGCGGAACCGGGAGGTACGCGGCCAGCACCGGGCGCGCGCCGCCCCGGGGGACTTCGCGAGGCGGCACCTGGCCGAGCAGATCTTCCCCCCGATCGACCTGCGCGACGGCCGCCGGCTCATGTTCGAGGAGACGACCACCGGCGGCGCCCGGGTGCGGGCCCTGGACGAACTGGACGGCGACGACCTGCTCGCCGCGTTCCGGGCCGTGCTGGAGGCGGTGCTGCACGAGTGGAACGGCGTCGAGCCGACCCCCGGGAGGACCCACCCGCCGACCCGCGCCACGGCACTCGGCCCGTACCTCGAACGGGAACTGAGGGCGGCCGGCACGTGGGAGAAGGTCCACGACGCGATGAGCATCTTCGGCTTCCACAGTGACGCCGAGTCGCTGCTCATCGACTCGCGGCCCCTGCCGAACCCGCTGCGGGCCCTGGACCCCGCATCGCCGTATCACCGCCAGCCGATCGACTTCCATCCCGGCTTCGCCCACGGCGACCTGCACGGCGGCAACGTGCTCGTGCCCTGCGGGGCCGACGGCAGGCCGTACCCCGAGCGGTTCTCGCTGGTCGGGCTGAGCGCCATCGACGCGGAGGCCCCGCTGACCCGGGACCTCGCCGCCCTGCTGCTGGCCACCGTGCTCCGGTACGTCCCGAGCCTCACCCGCGGCGAGTCCGAGGCCCTGATCACGTACCTCGTCCACCCGCAGCGGGGGCGACCGGGCACGCTGCCCGGGCCCGTCGCGGAGCTCGTCCGGATCGCCGACGAGGTGGGGACCGCCTACGCCCGGCCGCCCGGCGGAACGCCCACGTGGCGCAGGCAGGCCCGCCTCTCCCTGATCGCCCAGGCCCTGACCTGCACCACCTTCGAGGACCTCAGGCCCGACCGGGGCCTGTGGTGCCTCCGGCTGGCGGCGCGGGCCATGCAGGCGCACCTCGACGAGCACCCCCTCCCGTCCGCCGCCGTCCCGGCTCCGCCCACCGCCGTGGGCAGGTGGCCGGTAAGCCCACCGGCGATCCCCCGCCGGGAGACGGGCACCGCGCACCCCCGCCAGCGGTCCGACGCCGACCCGCCGGACGCCGGCCCTGTCGCCCCACCTGTCGTCACGGCACGGCGGGTGGGCGCGCGCGGGAGGTCACCGCGCCGGATGCTCCTGTGGTGCGTGCTCGCGGCGGCCCTGCTCGCGGCGGTGGGCATCGCGGTGTGGGTGCTCGACCCGCTGGCGACGCCCCCCAGGCGGGCGGGGAATCAACCGGCGAACACCGGGTTAGCCAGCTTCGCCAAGAGATGCTGGTGAGCCTCCCAGCCGTCCGGAAACTTGACCGGGACGTCGAGGTGCACCGGCTCGGTCGACGGGTACGCGTCCAGCAACTCCGCGATGCCCGCCCGCGCCACCACCACGCACGCGTGCCGGTGCCGGGACGTCAGCACGCACAGCCGCCCCGACTCCAGGTGGAACGCGGTCGCGTCCCGCCGCCCCGACAGCGGGTGCAGCACGATCGTCACGTCGTACTCCCGGCCCTGGAGCCGGTTGGCGGTGTCCACCGTGATGCCCGCCCCGGCCCCGCCGAGGTGCCCACGGATGGCCGCGACCTGGTCGCGGTGCGCGGCCCCGACGGCGATCCGGTCGGCGGTGACCGGCGCGCCGGCCGGCGCGTGCTCGGAGACGGCGACCGCGCCGCGCGCCAGCACCCGCAGCGCCAGCGCGGCGCACGCGGCGGCGACCTCCCCGTCGGTACGCGGGGTGTGCCGCTCCGGCAGCTCGTACAGCGCCCAGCCCGACGACGCCGCCAGCTCCACCGCCGCGTCCACGGCGTCCCCCGGCCCGGCCTCGGTGAACGCGAGCACCCGGTCGTCGTGGCCGGTGCCGGCGCGGAACCCGGTGAACGGGTAGAACGCCGCCGCGACCACCGGCGCCGCCGAGGCCGGCAGTCGCCACGACACCGGCAGCCGGTGCACCGGTAGCTGCGGGTTGTGCCGCAGCAGCACCGACACCGCGGACTGCATCGGGTCCCAGGTCAGGCCCGTCCAGCGCAGCGTCTCGACGGTGGAGAACGGGTCGAGCTGCCCGGGGTCCCCCACGAACAGGGCCCGCTCGAACCTGCCGGCCACGCGCAACAGGGCGTCCGACCGCATCTGGTACGCCTCGTCGACGATCGCCCACGGCCAGGAACCGTCGGTGACCGTGGCCCACTTGGCGGCCGTACCGACGATGACGGCCGGCTCGCCGAGGTCGGGGACCTTCGCGGCCACCCTGACCGTGGCGTGCCCTTTCACCCGGTCGGTAGGCCGGTACTCGGTGGCGGAGAGCCGGCCGATGCGCAGCTCGGGGGCCTTGCGGGCGAGCCGGTCGACGAGGTCGTCGACCTGCTCGTTGGTCTGCGCGATGATGATCAACGGCTCGCCGGCGGCGGCGAGTTCGACGGCGGCGCGGACGACGAGGGTGGACTTGCCGGCGCCGGGCGGCGAGTCGACGACCACACCCCGGTGGTCACCGGAACGCAGGTCGGCCAGCACCGCCGTGACGACCCGCTCCGCCTCGACGGACGGCGGCACCTCCAGCCCGGCACGCATCGATTCCACCTCCTGATGGGCGTCTCGGCACACTACCGGCACCAGCCCTGCCTGCATGCGCCCCTGCCCACCCGGCGGGTCCGTCGCCGACTACGTGCCGTTCTGCTTCGCGGCCCGTTCGCCGATAGCGCGTGCTGCGGCGGTTCCCGTCACGGGCCAGCCGGGTCGGGCAGGTGAAGGCGGTCCTCGGGCACCCCGGCGAGGGGCAACCAGCAGCGGGCGATGTCGACCATGGCGGGCGGGCCGCAGACGTACACCTGTTGGTGAGGCTGGTGGTGGCGCAGCGCGAGGGTGAGCGCGTCACCCTGCTCGGCCGGATCGGCGTGCGGGTCGTGGGAGAGGGCGGGCACGATGGTCAGCCACCCGTGGGCGCGCTGGAGCTTGTCGAGGGCGATCGCGTCGTACAGCTCGGCGAAGGTGCGCGCACCGACGACCAGCGTGACCCGGCGGCCGTCGGGAGCGGCGGCGACCTGTTCGACCAGGGCGCGCAGCGGGGCCAGCCCGGTGCCGCCGGCCACCAACAGCAGGTCACCGTCGCGCAGGTGCAGGCCAGTGTCGCGGGGCGGGCCGAGGTGCAGCAGTTCGCCGGGGCGTACGTCGTGGACGAGGCTGCCCGAGACGGCGCCGGCAGCCACGGCACGGACGTGCAGCTCGACGGTGCCGTCGGGGCGCGGCAGATTGGCGGGGGAATACCAACGCCAGCGGCCGGGGCACCGTGGGGTCTGGACGGGAACAGCCTGGCCGGGGTGGTGCGGCAGCCGCACCCAGGGGCGCAGGGTCAGGATGGCGATGCCGGCGCACGGCCGGTCGTGACCGATCACCCTGGCCGGCACGCCGTCGCCGGTCCCCACCGCCGCCTCAGCGGAGTCGCCGACCGCGCTCATCGGGCCACCGCCCGACGCACCTGGGCGATCCGCTCGCCGGGCAGGTCGGCCGCCCAGCACACCCCGACCAGGTAGTCACCGATCCGCCGGCACTGCGCCTCCGACAGGCCGAGCCCACCCCAGGCGTCCGCCGGCTCACCGGCGAGCGCGGCGGTCAGGCTCACCGTCAGGTGCGCGGCGATCCGGTCCAGATCCACCCCGACGAGGTACGGGGACAGCTCCGCGTCCGCCACCACCAGCCGCAGCCACCGGCGGACGATCTCGGCCGGCGTCACGCCTGCTCACCGTGCTCGGGCATGGCCTGCCCCCAGCGAGGCAGCCGACACGGGTTCGGGACCCGTTCACTGCGGTACTGCGCTCCCTCCGGCCAGGACTCGGGGACGTTGGGGTGGACCGCAGAGATCACGTCCTCGTCGATGGCCTGGATGGAAACGGGGAAGTCTGCAACGGCGGTACTCATGGTCTCTGCGCCCCTGTACGTCGCGGAAGGGTGGAAGTGCGCCGGGGCGGGCGGGGACAAGGTCGCGTCGTTCGGGCCGACACACCCCGGAGCCCAGCACCCGCACCGGGTCATGCATCCCAGCTTCGAGGTGAGCCAGAGCAGTAACCACAGCGTCGAAGGAGCCGAAATGACGCATCAATGTGGCGTCTGCGTACCCGCAACATCGACATACGGTTACTAGAGTGACGCCAGGCGAAGGAGGTCTGAGTGGCTCTGAAGCGGCATCGACTCTGCCAGCGGCGGAAGACGCTTGGCCTGAGCCAGGAGCGGTTGGCCGAGCTGCTTGATGTGGAACGTTCCACCGTCGTCCGATGGGAGAACGCCGAGACGGATCCGCAACCCTGGCACCGAAGCAGAATCGCGACGGCATTGCGAGTCACGCTCGAACAGCTCAATGACATGCTCATTGATGTCTCGGTGGCACCCCGGCGAGGTCAGGTCATGAAGAACGGAAGCCCGGCTCCATCACTCGGAACCGCTCGGACGGAACTCCTGACGGGCCTGCGAGCGTTCCTCGGCAACTATGTCCCGGTGCATCAGACTGGCCAGGTGCGTTCCCTCGCCGACGTGCGGCGGGACGTCGGCCGAGTCCACCACCTCTATCAGCGCGCGAGTTACAGCTCAGCAGCTCGACTCGTGCCGGAGGTCTTGGCCAGGGCCGCCGAGACAGCGAGTCAATCCTCGGGAGGCAACCGCACAAGCGCCTTCCGATTGCTCGCCGCCGCCTACATCGCCGCTTCGAAGCTTGCCGCCAAGATCGGGGATGGCCACACCGCCCTTCTTGCGGCGGACCGAGCCTCGACCGCGGCAGGTCTGGCCGACGATCGCCCGCTGGCCGCCGTGGCCGCGTACCAGGCAGCATGTGCTCTTCTCCGTCTACCTGGCCGGTCGGGTGATGCTGAGCTAGTGGTGCAGACCACCGTCGAAAAGCTCACTTCTCAACAGGGGCAAACCAACCCTGACCTCCTGTCTGCACATGGGGCGCTACTCCTCCTGGCTGCGGTGATGGCCGCTAGCCGGCTGGACGCGAAGACAGCCGGGTGCCATCTCGCCAAGGCCGCTGAGCTCGCAACGCAACTCGGATCGGACGGCAACCGGCTGTGGACCGGGTTCGGCCCAACGAATGTCACTATTCATGCCGTCTCCACTGCAGTTCGTGTGGGCAGTCCGGCCCACGCCATAGAGATCGGAACGCGCTTGGACACTTCCCGCCTGCCTGCGGTGCTGGTTGGCCGGCGAGCTCAGGTACACGTTGACCTCGCTGCCGCGACTATGACGGGCTCGGCAGATAAATCGGTCGCGGTACTACACCTCCTCGAAGCGGAACGGGTCGCCGCTGAGGCTGTCCACACCAACATCCAGGCTCGCATGCTGCTGCTCGACCTGCTGTCGAAGGAACGGAGGGCTGCGACACCGGGGCTTCGACCGCTGGCTGAGCGGGCGGGAGTGTTGGTGTGAACAGCAGACGAGTGCTGGCTCTCGTTGTCTCTGCGGCACCACCTGTGCTGCGGATCAGTGAGCTCATTGACCTACTGATGAGCGACGGGTGGACAGTGTGTGTGACCGCCACGCCGACCGCCGCTACCTGGATCGATCGGGGCGCTGTGGCGCAACAGACGGGGTATCCGGTTCGGGTCGAATGGCGGCAGCCGGGCGCCCCGGAGCCCCATCCGGCGGCCGACGTGGTCGTGGTCGCGCCAGCCACCTTCAATGTCATCAACAAGTGGGCACTCGGAATCAACGACAACGTAGCCCTCGGCATCCTCAACCAGGCGCTCGGCACGGGACTACCCACCTACGCCTTTCCGAACGTGAAGCCGGAGCTCGCGGCTCACCCGGCATACGCGGCGAGCCTCCAACGACTTGTCGACGCCGGTGCACACATCACGCCGCTGACCCAAGACAAGGGCTGGTCGTCCTCCATAAACCACATCCGCAATCCAGACAGTGCTGGATTCCCTACCTGAGAAGAAGCAGATGGGGTTCCGCCCGCGTGGCTCTGCACCCGAGTCCGACATGGAGTTGCGTCAGATGGGAAAAAGTGAGTTACGCCGTCGAGGCCGACACAACCCGGGAAACTCAATACCGTCCCGAGGCTGGGGGCCGAGAGATTCACCCTCGACAACCCAGGCCACCACCAACATCAACACGCGGCTTTCGGCACACCCGCGCGTCGAGCCCGGACACGCTACTCTCCAGCCCCATGAACGAGCCTGAGGTGGGTATCTACGAGCACCTGATCACCCGCCAGCTCGCCACCCGACTCCACCACCTCGACCCGGGCCACGTCCAGCATTACCCCCTGGACCCCGCCGACTCCCACCACCTGTCT
>NZ_SMKJ01000334.1:0-6957 GCF_004348615.1 Micromonospora sp. KC207 | reverse complement strand
GGCTCACCCCGGCCAACCCCCCGGTGGACGGCTGGCGGCCGGTCCGCGCCCCCGGGCACGACCGGCCGCTCTGGCTGCCCGCCGCGCACCTCGTGCCGGCGCCCACCGCACCCCCGTCCGCGGCGGACGTGCTGGCCGTCGCCGCCCGGCTGCACGACGTGGCCTACGTCTGGGGCGGGGTGTCGGCGTACGGCATCGACTGCTCCGGCCTGGTGCACCTGGCCTGGCGGCGGTTCGGGGTCGTGCTGCCCCGCGACGCCGCCGACCAGGCCAGCGCGACCACCCCGCTACCGATGGGTGCCGAACGCGCCGGCGACCTCTACTTCTTCGCCCGGCCCGGCCGGCGGATCCACCACATCGGCTTCGTCAGCGCCACCCCGGACATTGGCATCAACCGGCGCATCCTGCACGCCTGCTACCAGCAGCGCCGGGTCCTGGAGGAGCCGATGCCGGCAGAGCGGACGGCCACCCTGGTCGGCGTGCACCGGGTGTGAGCCGCACGACACGCAAGGGGCGCCCCCGCAACCGGGACGCCCCTTCGTCGTGGTCGGGTCAGCCGCGCGCCGAGGTCAGCTCGCGCCGCCGGTCCCGGGCCGACTTGATCAGGCTGGCCACGGTCGCCACCGAGAGGGTGCCGAGGATGACCGTCAGGGAGAGCCAGATCGGGATGTGCGGGGCCCAGCCCACCGGTTCACCGCCGTTGACGAACGGCAGGTGGTTGTCGGCCAGGGCCTCCAACACCAGCTTGACGCCGATGAAGCCGAGCACCACCGCCAGGCCGTAGCTGAGGTAGATCAGCCGGTCCAGCAGCCCGCCGAGCAGGAAGTAGAGCTGGCGCAGGCCCATCAGCGCGAAGACGTTCGCGGTGAAGACCAGGTACGGCTCCTGGGTGATGCCGAAGATCGCCGGAATCGAGTCCAGCGCGAAGATCAGATCGGTGGTGCCGATAGCGATCATGACGATCATCATCGGGGTGAACAGCCGTCGGCCCAGCACGTGCGTGGTCATCTTCGCGCCGTCGTAGTCCTTGGAGATGGGCAACGCCTTGCGGCTCCACCGGATCAGCAGGTTCTCGCTGAACTCGTCCTCGTCCGGCTCGCCCTGGCGGGCCAGGTTGACCGCGGTGTAGATGAGGAACGCGCCGAAGATGTAGAAGACCCAGGAGAACTGGGAGATCAGGGCCGCGCCGGCGGCGATGAAACCGCCGCGCATGAGCAGCGCCAGCACGATGCCGATGAGCAGAACCCTCTGCTGGTACTGCCGGGGCACCCCGAAGCGGGCCATGATGATCACGAAGACGAAGAGATTGTCCACCGAGAGGCTGTACTCGGTGAGCCAGCCGGTGTAGAACTCGCCGGCCACACCGGGGCCGGAGAAGATCCACAACCCGGCGCCGAACAACAGGGCCAGCCCGACGTAGAAGGCGACCCAGAGGCTCGACTCGCGGACACTCGGCTCATGTGGTCGCCGACCGATGATCAGCAGGTCGACGACCAGAACCGCTGTCAGTGCGACGAGAGTCCCCGCCCACACCAATCCGGACACGTTCAAAGTCCCATCCTCCGGCAGACACACGGCATCGGGCACACCGTACGCCCGCCGGGGCGGGTGGGTGTGGCGACGCGGACACTGGTGGCTGTCGGAGGTCTCTTCCGTCGCCGACCCGCGAGCGGGCCGACAACCTACGGAGCCGGGTCGCGCCACCGGGGGGCGGTCGACCGTGCTGACGACTCCGTCGCGGGGGAATACTCCCCTCCTACGCGCCCATTGTTCACCATCACCAGGGCAAAGCGCATCTCCGGTCTTCGTACCGGAGCCTCCAATTGGGCTTCCAGTGACGGACATCTCCACGCGTATGGCATCCTAGGAGACCATGCCGTAGGTTTCGGCGGTGTCCGCGCGCCCCGGAGGAGGCGGCGATGCGGCCCACCCGGTGGACACCGCCACCCCGGCGATCCGTGCGCGCGGGGACGTGCGACGCTCTCGGCATGGTGCTTGAGGTTGCGCTCATCGACGTGACGCCCGGACACGAGGACGACTTCGCCGCCGCGTACGCGCGGGGGCACGAGATCCTGGCCGGCACGCCCGGCTGCCGCTCGGTCCGGATGACCCGGGGCATCGAGTCGCCGACGCGGTTCGTGCTGCTGGTCGAGTGGGACTCCGTGGCGGCCCACGAGGAGAACTTCCGCGAGACGGAGCGGTTCCGGCAGTGGCGGGCGCTGATCGGCCCGCACTTCGCCGGCCCGCCGCTGGTCGAGCACTTCGTCGACGTCCCCGCCTGAGGCGCGCGCTCGTCGAAGGCGCGCCCTCGTCGGAGGCGTCGTTCCCGCCAAGGGGCGCCGACCCGCCCGGCCGGTCTTCACCGCGCCCCGCCGCCGCGCCGGGCTTGTCGTACCCCCCGGCTATCGTGCGCTCGCACGCGCGGCCAGCCGGCCCCGGCGGGCTCGGGGGTGCCGGGCCCGGCAGTCGCGCGTCGACATCAGTCCCGGGGCGCGCGGGGCCGGGGCAACGCCACCGCCCCCTCCGGCCGGGCCCCGACCGGCGACTGCCCACCGAGGCCGCCCGCCGTCGGCAACGATGGTTCGTCGGCCAGCCGGGCCAGCAGCGCCGTCGTCTCCGCCGCCGGGAGCGCGGCGTCGAGCAGCCGGTCGACCACCGCGTCGTACCAGGCCAAATCGGCGGCGGAAACCAACCGCACGTCCGTGGTCAACGCCTCCAGCATCACCGTGCGCGGGTCGGCCGGGTCGGGGAAGGAGTATCGGGTGAACGGGGTCAACGGATGCGCGCCCCCGGCCGTCACCCCGGGCGGGACCACCCGGACCGTCACGTTCGACTTACCCGCCATGTTGACCAGGTGGCGCAACTGCTCGCGCCAGATGCCGTCGGGCACGCCGCCTGGGTCGCAGGCCGCGAGTTCCAGCAGCGCCGTGTACCGGGGCGGCTCCGGTCGGTTCAGCACCTCCTGCCGAACCAGCCGGGCCCGCACGTCGGCCTCCACATCCACGTCGGGGTGCAGCAGCCGGGCGACCCCGAGCCGCAGCCGCGCGTACGCCGGGGTCTGCAACAACCCCGGCACGACGGCCGGCTGGTACTCCACCACGGTGGCCGCCCCGGCCTCCAGCTCCGCGTAGGCGCGCTGCCGCTCCCCCATCCCGCCGAGCGTCTTCCACCAGCCGCGGCCGGTCGCCGCGTCCCGGGCGATGACGATCAGCGCGTCGCGCTCGTCCGACGCGACCCGGTAGACGTCCAGCAGATCGAGCACGTCGGCGAGATCCGGCCGGCTCTGCCCCAACTCGATGCGGGACAGCTTGGAGGTCGAGGCCCAGCCCAGCCGGTCGCAGACCTGCTCCAGGGTTAGCTCCTCCCGCCTGCGCAGCAGTCGCAACTCGGCACCGAGTCGCGCACGTCGAATCACCGGACTCGTTGGCAACGGCATCCCCGCCTCCCCAGGACGGAGAGTACGCAGATCGATCACTGGCTGCAATACCTCGCTTGCTTACGGCGACGGCAATCGGCGTCACCGAAAGGACACGACGGTCACTTCACGCCGGCCGCGTCCATTCCCCGCAGCTCCTTCTTGAGGTCGGCTACCTCGTCCCGGATGCGGGCGGCCAGCTCGAACTGCAACTCCCGGGCGGCGGCCAGCATCTGATCGCTGAGCTCCTGGATGAGCTGGGCCAGATCGGCCCGGGCCATCCCCTCCCGCGACGGACCGGTCGCACCGGCCCGGCTACGGCTGCGGGTTTCCTTGACCGGCGCCTTGCCCCGGGACAGCTGCCGCGCCGCGCCACCGACCCGGGTGTTCTCGGTGTCCTCCGCCTCCCGATAGATGTCGTCGAGGATGTCGTGGATCTTCTTACGCAGGGGCTCGGGGCTGATCCCGTGCGCCTCGTTGTGGGCGACCTGCTTGGCCCGGCGCCGGTTGGTCTCCTCGATCGCCTCCGCCATCGACGGGGTGATCTTGTCCGCGTACATGTGCACCTGGCCGGAGACGTTCCGGGCCGCCCGGCCGATGGTCTGGATCAGCGACCGGCTGCTGCGCAGGAAGCCCTCCTTGTCGGCGTCCAGGATCGCCACGAGGGACACCTCGGGCAGGTCAAGGCCCTCGCGGAGCAGGTTGATGCCGACGAGCACGTCGTACTCGCCCTTGCGCAGCTCGCGCAGCAGCTCCACCCGTCGCAGCGTGTCGACCTCCGAGTGCAGATACCGCACCCGGATGCCGTTCTCCAGCAGGTAATCGGACAGGTCCTCGGCCATCTTCTTCGTCAACGTGGTGACCAGGACCCTCTCGTCCCGCTCGGTGCGCAGCTTGATCTCGTGCATCAGGTCGTCGATCTGCCCCTTGGTGGGCTTCACCACCACCTCGGGGTCGATCAGGCCGGTCGGGCGGATCACCTGCTCGACGAACTCGCCCTGGGCCTGCTCCATCTCCCACCCGCCGGGGGTGGCGGAGAGGAAGACCATCTGCCCCACCCGCTCCAGGAACTCGTCGAAGCGCAACGGCCGGTTGTCGGCGGCGCTGGGCAGCCGGAAGCCGTGGTCGATGAGCATCCGCTTGCGGGAGGCGTCGCCCTCGTACATTCCGCCGATCTGGGGAATCGTCACGTGCGACTCGTCGATGACGGTGAGGAAGTCGTCGGGGAAGTAGTCGAGCAGGCAGTGCGGCGGGCTGCCGGGCTGCCGGCCGTCGATGTGCATCGAGTAGTTCTCGATGCCGGAGCAGAAGCCGACCTGTCGCATCATCTCCAGGTCGTAGGTGGTGCGCATCCGCAGCCGCTGCGCCTCCAGCAGCTTGCCCTGGCGCTCCAGCTCGGCGAGGCGCTCGGCCAGCTCCGCCTCGATGTCGCGGGTCGCCCGCTCCATCCGCTCGGGGCCGGCGGCGTAGTGGGTCGCCGGGAAGATCATCAGGCTGTCGACCTCGCGGACCACGTCGCCGGTGAGCGGGTTGAGGTAGTACAGCTTCTCCACCTCGTCGCCGAACAGCTCGATTCGGACGGCCAGCTCCTCGTACGCCGGGATGATTTCCAGCGTGTCGCCGCGGACCCGGAACGTGCCCCGCTGGAACGCCATGTCGTTGCGGGTGTACTGGATGTCGACGAGGCGGCGCAGCAGTTGGTCGCGGTCGAGTTCCTGGCCGACGGCGACCCGGACGGCGCGGTCGAGGTATTCCTCCGGGGTGCCCAGGCCGTAGATCGCGGAGACGGTGGCCACCACGACCACGTCCCGGCGGGTCAGCAGCGACATGGTCGCCGAGTGTCGCAGCCGCTCGACCTCCTCGTTGATCGAGGAGTCCTTCTCGATGTAGGTGTCGGTCTGCGGGATGTACGCCTCGGGCTGGTAGTAGTCGTAGTAGGAGACGAAGTATTCCACCGCGTTGTGCGGCAGCAGCTCGCTGAACTCCTTCGCGAGCTGGGCGCAGAGCGTCTTGTTGGGGGCCAGCACCAGAGTGGGCCGCTGCAACCGCTCGACGAGCCAGGCCGTGGTGGCGCTCTTGCCCGTGCCGGTCGCGCCGAGCAGCACGGTGTTGCGGTCGCCGCGCCGCACCCGACGCTCCAGATCGTCGATGGCAGCCGGCTGGTCACCGGCCGGCTGAAACTCGCTGACGACCTGGAAACGGCCGTCGAGCCGGGGAATGTCGAGCGCCATGACCCCACGGTACGCCGGGGGTCCGACACCCTGGGACGACTACCGTCAGTCAGTGATCGGCTTCGATATCTGTATTGTGTGGCCGATGCCACCGCGCTAGGGTGTGGCCGTAGGCCGCTCGCGGCGGCCGTCCGGGCCGGCGGCCCGGCCCTCGACGGCCGGCTGCCCCCGGCACAGGGGTCGCAGCACCCGGGACATCACCGGCGTGCGCACCCGACGTGGTCGCGCCGAGGCGCAGACCGGCCGCCGCGAGCGCCCCCAGCCTCCCGGCCCGGGTGCCGCGACGGATCCCAGCCACCCCGCCCCGGGCGTCACCTGTTCCGCGCGCCCGGAGTTCAACCTCGCGTGGAGAACTGCCCCGGACCGACGCGACCCGAACCGCCGGCCCGGCCGGCGTTTCCTCCCGACATGGGCCGGGCCCGGCCCACGGCGCCACTCCCCTTCGCCGTCGCCCCCGCCCAGGGCCGGCGTGGCGACCGGGGCCCCGCGCACCGTGCCCGAGCGGGTGCCGGGCGCAGGGGCGCAGGCGAGCCCGCCGGGCGCCGCCGGACCGCCGTGATCGTCCTGGGGGCGGTCGCCGCCGCGGCGGCGGTCGGCCTGGCCGTCGGGCTGCTGACCTGGGCACCGGCGGCACCGGAGCGGTCCCGGCCACTGACCCCGGCGGAGTCGGAGCGGCTCGCCGCCGTGCGGGTCACCAACCACCGGGACGTGCGCTCCGGCCTGCGCCTCACCGTCGGCGAGGCCGCCACCCGCACCGACGCCGTGGGCTGGGTCGACTGGGCTCGGCAGCTGGCCTACCTGGACGTCGGTGGGCCCGGCGCCGGCCGGGTCCGGGGGCTGCTCCAGGCGACCCCCGGGCTGCTGCTGACCCGGCCCGACCCGACGGCGGTGCCCACTCCGGCGTTTCCGCCGCTGGTGCCGCCGGCCGACGGCTGGCGGGTGGGCGAGGCGGCCGTCGCCCGGTCCCTGCGCCCCGCGCTCGATTTGCTCTTCGCGCTCGCCGCGCCCCGCCCCGAGGCGGCCGGGGCTCTCCCTGCAGACGACGCCCGCTGGCTGGCCCCGGCCGAGGCCGGCGGCCTGCCGGTGGACGTGCTCCAGGCCCGTCTGCCCGGCGACGTCGCCGGTCGAGTCGACGGCAGCCGGTTGCCGTCCCCGCCTGGCCCGAGCGGTGGGGCACCTCCCGGTGCCACGGCCGACCGACACGCTGCGGCGGGCCCGCCGCGCCCCGCCACGCCGTGGGTGGCGACGCCGAGCGTCCCAGGGGCGACCGCGGGCTGGCCCGGGCCGGCAATCAGCCTGCCGGTCGTGGCC
>NZ_SMKJ01000333.1:0-6963 GCF_004348615.1 Micromonospora sp. KC207 | reverse complement strand
GGACCGGGGTGTCCTGGCCGGCCGGCCGGGGGCGGGCGGGGCCACGCCGGCGCACCCGCCGGGGCAGGCCGTCGCCGTCCGGGTCGGCCGGCACGGAACGGTTGGCCGCCAGCGGCACCACGGCCGTCGACGTGTCGCCGCGCTCCCGGGTGATCCGGGCCGACCGGGGCCGGGGCAGCGCGTTGAGCCGGGTCACCTTAGCCATCCGCCGGGGGTCGGCCGGATCCGACGCCCCCCGGGCGGCGGCCGGACCGGGCGGCGGCTCGCTGGTCACCAGGTGGTGCGGGATCAGCACCACGGCGGTGACCCCACGGTGGGCGGCCGGCCGTAGCTGCACCCGGATCCCGTGCCGGGCGGCGAGCCGGGCGACCACGAACAGCCCGAGCCGGGAGCTGTCGGCCGGGTCGAACTCCGGCGGCGTCGCCAGCCTGCGGTTGGCCTCCTCCAGCGCCGGGGCGGCCATGCCCAGCCCCTGATCGATGATCTCCATGGCGTACCCGTTGGGCAGGCTCTGCCCCCGCACCGCGACCCGCGTGTTGGGCGGGGAGAACGCGGTGGCGTTCTCGATCAGCTCGGCGAGCAGGTGGATGACGTCGCCCACGGCCCGGCCGACGGTGGCGGCGGGCTGCACGTCGGCGATGTCGACCCGGTCGTACGACTCCACCTCGGAGATGGCGCCCCGGACCAGGTCGACCATCGCGACCGGATTGCGCCAGCCCCGACCCGGCGCGGCCCCGGCGAGGATCACCAGGTCCTCGGCGTGCCGGCGCAGTCGGGTGGCCAGGTGGTCCACCCGGAACAGCTCGGCCAGCTCGTCCGGGTCCTCGACGCGGCGTTCCATCCGGTCCAGCAGGGCGAGCTGCCGGTGCACCAGGCCCTGGCTGCGCCGGGCGATGTTCAGGAAGACCTCGTTGAGCCCACGGCGCAGGGTGACCTCGTCCACGGCGGAGCGGACGGCCGTCCGGCCCACCTCGGTGAAGGCACGCCCCACCTGACCGATCTCGTCCTGGCCGTACTCCAGCGGCGGAGTCTCCCCGGCTACGTCGATGTCCTCGCCACGGCGCAGCCGGGTGACCACGTCCGGCAACCGGTGCCCCGCCATGTCGAGGGCGGCGTCGCGCACGGCGGTGAGCCGCCGCGCCAACGACCGGCCGACCCGCAGCGACACCAGCACCGACGCCACGATGGCGGCGAGCCCGAGCACGCCGGCCACGCCGAGCCGGGCAAGGATGCCGACCGCCACCGGCACCGTCCGGTCGGCGATCGCGTCGGCCTGGGCCAACTCGAAGTCGCGCAGTCCCCGCTGGACCGCCTCCTGGCTGGCCTGCCAGGCCCGGGCGTCCACCTTCGGCGCCCGGACGGGATCGGCCCGCACCAGCTCGTCCTGGAGGGCACGCAGCCGGACGAACGCCTCACTCTCGGCCAGCCGCTGGTAGGCCGTCCGGTCCGCCGCCGGCAGGTCGGCCGCCGCCGTGTCGGCCAGGAACCGCTGGTTGCCGATGGTCTGGACGAGCTGGGTGTGCTCGCCCTCGGCGAAACGCCCGGTGACCAGCACCCCGGCGAGCAGCGCGTCGGCCTGCCCGAGCAGCTCCCGGGACCGGCCGAGGGCGGTCAACGCCAGCGCCTGCCGGTTGAGGTCGTTGTCGGGCAGCGCGGCCATGGCGGCGAACGCCTGGAAAGCAGCGCCCACCATGCCGCTGTAGAGCCCGATCGCGCCCGTCCGGTCGACCTGCCGGTGGTCGATGAACCCCCGGCCGGTGGGCAGCGTGTCCAGCGCGCCGAGCAGCCGGTCGAGCCGGGCGTCGAGCAGATCGTCGGCGGCGTCGCGCAACCCTTCGCCGGAGACGCGGCGGCGCAGCTCGGCGATCGCGGAGTCGGTCCGCCGCCGCTGCTCCGCCAGCTCCGGCAGCTCGCCGGTGCCGGCGAGCTGCACCACGGTCAGCCGGCGTTCCCGCTGCAACTCGGCGACGACCGTCTCCCCCGGCCGGCCGAAGTCGTAGAGCAGGGTGCCCGCGGAGAGCAGGGCCAGCGCCGGGCCGAAGGCGAGCGTGGTCGCGAAGATCCACAGGGCCAGCAGCGCACTCACCGGCGCTACGACCAGGGCCGTCAACTTCGAGCGGATCGGCCAGTCGCGGGTGTTCATCAGACCTCGCCCGGAACGTGTGGCAGCGGGTGGCACCGGTGCCAGCCGGGCATCGCCGCCACGGCACCGGGGCACCGGCACGGGCGCCTTGGGCAGGATACGTAATCGTCGGCGGATGCGGTACCGGCCTCTCGCCCGGCGCGCTCGCCCCGGCACGCTCCGCTGTGTCGGAGTCACGGCGCATCCGGGGCCGAACCCCCCATCTGTCGCCCGGCACCCAGCAGTCGCGCAGAAAGTCCCCCGGATCGGGATTGGCGATCAGCGACCAGAGGGAATACCGGAGGGACGAAGGAGGAGCCATGTCGCCCACGCAGATAATCGTCATAGTTCTCGTCGTGCTCGTGGTGGTCGCGGCCCTGGCCGTCGTCGGCCGGCAGGTCGCCCGCCGCCGCGCGCTGCGGTCCCGGTTCGGGCCCGAGTACGACCGGGTGGTCGCCGAGCGGGACAGCCGCGCGGACGCCGAGCGGGAGCTGCGGGACCGGGAACGCCGGCACGCGGAGCTGACGCTCACGCCCCTCACCCCGGACTCTCGGGCCCGGTACGCGGCGGCGTGGGAGGAACTCCAGGTCCGCTTCGTCGACTCTCCCGCCGAGACGGTGAGCGACGCGGACGAGTTGGTCGGCCGGCTCGTCGCGGAGCGCGGATACCCCACCGGGGACTTCTCCGACCAGATCGCCCACCTGTCCGTCGAGCACGCCCGGACGCTCTCGCACTACCGGGACGCCCACGAGATCCGGCTGCGCCACGAGCGCGGCGAGGCCGGCACCGAGGAGCTGCGCCAGGCGGTCGTCCACTACCGGGCGCTCTTCACCGATTTCCTCGGCGAGGAACCGGTGGGCACCCGCATTCCGGAGCAACGCCACCCGGAGCCCCACGTGGAGCAGCGTCACCCGGAGCCCCACCTGGAGCAGCGCCATCCCGACAGCGCGCCCCGGGAGCCGGAGGCGACGCCGGTCAACCGTCCGCACGACGTCACGAGCCGTTGAGGAGAGCAGATGCGCCAGGATCAGCAGCAGGTGAGCAGCGATCGCCCCGAGGCCGTCCGGTCCGCTCCGGTGCCGGTGCCGCCCTCGGAGGACAGGCCGACCGGCGACGCGGCGGCGCGCCGGGGCCGGGACACCGGGGGCCGCGCCGAGGTGCCCGAGGATGTGCTGGACGACCGGGGCACCTTCGACGACCCGACCGTGGCCGACGAGCACAGCGGCCCCGACGGCAGGCGCCGGGATGCCGACTCCGACGGCGTGCCCGAGTTCCACGAGCCGGCGCCGCTGCCGACGGCGTTCGGGGCCACCACGGTCGGCGGCGCGGTCGCGGCGTCGGCGATGGCGAGCGGCCGGCCGGAGGACGAGCGCGATCCGCGCGGCGAGGACACCGTCCGGCCGGGCGACGGCGCGCCCGGCCGGACCGACGCGTTCGACGACGAGCGGGCCGACCCGACCGCTGCGGACCGGCTGCACGACCGGGCCCGGTGGGCGGCCGGCGACGAGCACACCAGGGTCCGCCACGCGGACGGCACCGGTTCCGACCGGGCCGACGGGCGGGGCGGGGCGGACCGCACCCAGCAGGACGCGGTGCTCGCCGGCGCGGCCGGGTACGGCCGACCCGAGCCGAGCATGATCGACCCCGACGCCACCACCCCGGACGCCCGCCACGCCGCACCGGACGCCCTGGGTGCCGGCGCGGTCACGGCGGCGGCCCGACCCACCACCGCCGCGGTGCCCGAGGACGCCGCCACCCTCTTCGAGCCGGGCATCGCCCAGGGCTTCCGGGACCGCTGGCGCGACGTCCAGCTGCGCTTCGTCGACGACCCCAGGGCCGCGGCGGGCCAGGCCGAGTCGCTGGTCGAGGAGGCGATCGAGGCGCTCGCCACCGCGCTCGCCGAGCAGAAGAACAAGCTGGGCGACTGGCAGCAGACCGGCGACGACACCGAACAGCTCCGAATCGCGGTACGCGGGTACCGCGACTTCCTGGACCGGGTTCTCGGCCGCTGACCGCCCTGTCCGCCATCCTGCTGGCCGGCGGCGCCCGGTGCGGCCTCACGGCGTCGGACCTCACGGTCCGGCGCCGTCTGCATGTCCGGGGCCCTGTGGGGTACGCCAGGGGGATCAGCCGGCGGGGGCGACCTGGTCGGCCTAGCACCACGCAGGCAGCACCTGGGCACACACAGGAGGGCAGCAGGATGACCGAGCGCGACCCGAACGCCGGGCGGCCGTTGGAGGAGAGTCCCGAGGTGGCGGCGGCGGTGGACGACGAGAGCACGGTGCCGCAGCTACGTACCGGTGGCGGGGCCGACCGGGACAACCCGTCCTTCGCCGGGCCGGGGGAGGCCGTGGAGGGAGTCGGTTCGACCGAGGACCTGCTCGGCGACCCGTACGGCGGGGGCACGGGCGCCGGCGGGGACAACATCCGCACCGGCGCGGAGCAGCCGTGGGACCCGGAGGACCTGGTGCTCGCCCGGGGCCAGGACCCGACACCCGCGAACATCGAGCGGGCCCGCCGGGACCTGGCCGAGCAGGGGCGGGCGGCGGTGGAGAAGACCGTGCCCTGACCGGCCACACCTGGCCGACCCGGCTCGGCGGCGACCGGCGGCCCGCCCCGACAGGCGGGGGCCCCTGGCCCGACCGGTGAACGGTCGGACCAGGGGCCGGGGAACCTGCCGTCGCGGTGCCTCACTCCCGCGTCGGCCGGTAGGCCTTCCGCCCGGTCAGGAGAGCGGCGGGTAGGCGTTCTGCATGAGCTGGGAGAACTGGGCCGCGAACCAGGCGCCCGAGATCGGGGCGTCCGGCAGGGCACCGCTCATGTTGTTGCCGTTGCGGGCGTTGCCACCGTAGGTCGGGTCGCACATCCGGTCGAAGCCCTTGCCCTCGTTGTTCGGGATCTCCTTGCTGGAGCCGTCCGACTCACCCGGGGGCTTCACCCAGACGTAGGCGTCGATGCCCGGCTCCGGGGCGGCCTTGGGACGCTCGCCGAGGCCCGCACCGGCCTGGTTGCACCAGTTGCCGGTGTGCAGCCGCCGGTCGACCCGGCCGCCGTTGACGTAGGTATCCACGTTGGTCATCGCGCCCGGGCCGGTGGGCCGGGCGGAGCCGCCCCAGCCGTTGCGGGAGGTGTCGATCAGCATGCCGATGTTGCTGCTGAAGCCCTTGGAGACCAGCTCGTTGCGATACGCCTGGGCGAAGGAGAGCTCGTCGACGTAGTAGTTCCAGTCGACCCACTTGGACTGGCGGACGGTCTGGCCGTTCACCGTGTCAGTGACCTTGAAGTACGGCTCCTTGAGAGCCGAGTAGTTCGCGGTGTTCACGATGAAGCCGTGCACGTTGGCCGGGGTGCTGCCGGAGGCGCCGGCGGCCTCGCGCAGGATCGTCGCGCTCGGGCTGAAGTTGCTGTCCCAGCCCAGCCAGCCGTGGTGGCCGGCGTCGATGTAGTTGTAGACGTTGCCGATCGCGCCGAGCTTCGCCAGGGCGTAGCCCACGCCGTTGACGTACCCGCCGTTGGCCTTCATCGTGTCGCAGGTCGCGGTGCCGCCCGGCTTGTCCGAGGTGTTGGTCACCAGGTTCGGCAGCGAGTCGAGCTCGACGATGTTGATGATCCGCAGGCTGGCGTACTTTGGGTCGCCCTGGATCGCGGCGATCGGGTCGATGTACTCCGCCTTGTAGCGGGGCAGCTCGTCCGGGGCCAGCTCGCCGTTGGAGGCGAGGGCGGAGCAGTCGCGGCCGGGCAGGTTGTAGATGACGAACTGGATGTAGTTCGCACCCTGCTCCAGCGCCTTGTTCAGGTGGTCACGCACGCCCATCGCCCCGTTGGAGCTGCTGTCCGGCGTGCCGTTGATCGCGGCGATCCGGTCGATCCAGACGGCGGTGGGGTTGTTCGACACCCGGTTGCCGCCCGTGACGGACTCGGCCTTGGCCTTCCACTCCGGGTTCACGTACCCCTTGGCGTTCAGATACGGGTTGTCCACCCTCCCCGGCGGCGGCGGGCCCGTCGGCGGGGTCGTGGGAGGCGTCGTCGGCGGGGTGGTCGGCGGCGTCGTGGGAGGCGTCGTCGGCGGGGTCGTCGGCGGCGTCGTGGGGGTGCCGCCGTTGCAGACCACGCCGTTCAGGGTGAACGAGGCGGGCTTCGGGTTGCTGCCGCTCCACGAGCCGTTGAAGCCGATGGTCACGCTGCCGCCGCTGGAGATCGAGCCGTTGTAGGACTCGTTCGCGGCGATGACGTTCTGCCCGCTCTGGCTCCACTTCGCCGACCAGCCCTGCACGACCCTCTGGCTGCTGTTCGGGAAGGTGAAGCCGAGGTTCCAGGACGAGACGGCGTCCCCGATGTTCCTGATGGTGACGCTGCCGGTGAATCCGCCGGCCCAGTCGTTGGTGGTGTACGTGACGCTGCACTGGGTCGCGGCCTGGGCCGCGGTGACCGGGATGGTCACCAGACCACCGGCGACCAGGGCACCCGCACCGGTCAGCGCGAGTGCCCGGCGGCGGCCGGACAGTCTCTTCCTCATACTCATGCCACTGATCTCCTTGGGCGAGACCGGACTCGCGGCCCGGCGGTACGGCGCGCGACAGTCGGTGAGACGTCGACGGCGCCACGGGGGATTTCGGGGGGTGCCCGACCCGGACGGGCAGTGTGGTGGTGGTGCGCGACCGGCACGTGAAGCGGCCGGTTCGGCGGCGGACGTCGTCCGGTGATACCGGTGCCCTCGACATCTACCTGTGCGGCGTGGCTCCCCGTACCGCGTGATGGAATTCTTGCATGGGAGCGCTTCCATGGCAATGGCTCGATACGACGCGGTGCCGACGAACCGGGCGAGCACCCCTGGGGTGAGC
>NZ_SMKJ01000332.1:0-6994 GCF_004348615.1 Micromonospora sp. KC207 | reverse complement strand
CCAGCCGCCCGTACGCCCAGCCGAGCTTCCCCACTCGCCCGACGGTTTCGTCGGCCGGCGGGCCGAGCTGGCGGCCCTCGACGCGCAGCTCGACGCCGGGCGGCGCTCCGGCCGCCCCCGGATCGTCGTCGTCGACGGGATGGGCGGGATCGGCAAGACCGCCCTCGCCCTGCACTGGGGCCACCTGCGGCGCGACGCGTTCGCGGACGGTCAGCTCTACCTCGACCTGCGCGGGTTCAGCCCGAGCGCCACCCCGATGACCCCGGCCGAGGCGCTGCCCCGGCTGCTGCTCTCGCTCGGCGTGGCGCCGTCGGCCGTGCCGCCGTCCGCCGACTCCCAGGCCGCCCGGCTGCGCAGCCTCACCGACGGCCGCCGGATGCTGATCGTCCTCGACAACGCGTACGACGCCGCGCAGGTCCGGCCACTGCTGCCGGGCAACACCGCCGGCCTGGTCGTGGTGACCAGCCGTCGACGGCTCCTCGGGCTGGTCGTGCGCGAACAGGCGGTGCCACTGGGGCTCGCCCCGCTACGCCCGGCCGAGTCTGCGGACCTGGTCGCCGGCTGCCTGCACGAGTCCCGGCCCGCCGAGCGGGAGGCGCTCGCCGACTACTGCGGCCATGTGCCGCTGGCCATCCGCATCGTCGCCGCCCGGGCGCTCGAACTGCCCGACCGCCCCCTCGGCGACCTGGTGGACGAGTTGCGCCAGGGCCGGCGCCTCGACGCCTTCGCCGGGTCCGACGGCCCCGACACCAACCTCCGCACGGTCTTCTCCTGGTCGTACCGGTCCCTGTCGGCACCGGCGGCCGGGCTGTTCTGGCGGCTGGCCCTGCACCCCGGCCAGGGCGTGGGGGCCCCCGCCGTGGCGGCGCTCGCCGGCGTCGACCTGCCCCGCGCCCGGGAGCTGGCCGGCGAGCTGACCCGGGCCAGCCTTCTGCACCGCACCGGCCCGGACCGCTACCAGTTCCACGACCTCGTCGGCGCGTACGCCACCGAGCTGGCCGGCGCGCCGGCGCACGCCGAGGAGCGGAGGCTCGCGCTGCGCCGCGTCCTCGACTGGTACCTGCACACGATCGACGCCGCCGAGCGGGTGCTCCAGCCGCACCGGCCCCGCTTCGACCCGACGCCGCCCTCCCTGGTCGAGCCGCTGCGTTTCGACAGCTACGCCGATGCCCTGAGCTGGTGCGAGGTCGAGCGGTCGAGCCTCGTGCCGGTGGTGCGGGCCGCAGCGGCGAACGGGCTGCCCGGGCACGCGTGGCAGGTCGCGCTCGCCGCGTCGGCGTACTGGTACATCGTCAAGCGGCGCGAGGACTGGGTGGCGGCCAGCGAGGTCGGGCTCGCCGCCACCCGGTCCCTGGGCGACCGGCTGGCCGAGGGGGCGCTGCTCACGCGGCTGGCCACGGCGCTCTGCGAGAGCCGGCGCTACCCGGAGGCCATCGAGCTGTACCAGGAGTCGCTGCGGGCGCACGAGGCGAGCGGGTACCGCGACTGGCGTCCGACGACCCTGAACAGCCTCGCCGTCGCGCACGCCGAGGCGGGCCGGCCCGACCATGCGCTCGCCACGTTCGCCCTCGCCCGCGACGAGCACCGGCTCCAGGGCAACCGGTGGGGCGAGGGCGTGGCGCTGCAGAACATGGCGCAGTGTCACGCCCTGCTGGGCGAGCCGGAGAAGGCGATCGCCCGCCACGAGGAGGCTCTCGTTGCCGTGCGCGACACCGGCGACCGGTACGCGGAGGCCATCTGCATCGCCAACCTGGGCGAGGCCCACGCCGAGCTGGGGGACCACGAGCGGGCGATCCGACGCTTCCGGGAGGCGGTTCGGCTGCACGTGTCGACCGGCAACGCGCACGGCCGGGCGCGGACCCTGCTGGAGCTGGGCCGGTCCCTGGCCGGCCTGGGCGATCTCGCAGCGGCCCGGTCCTGCTGGCGGGAGGCGCTGGCGGTCTTCGAGGAGCTCGGCGACCCCGAGGCCGACGAGATCCGCGCCCTGCTGCGGGAGCCGGCCGCGTCCGCCTCCGTCTGAGTCACCTGCGTCCGGTCACCAGGTCGGTGGTCCCGGCAGCCCGTAACCCCCGTCACTCCTCGTCTGGTCGGTCGTCGTGCCAGCGCTGCCGCCACTCGACCTCCCGCACCTCGTGGGCGGTTCGCTCGGCGAAGACCGCCTGGCGCAGCGCGCGCCGGGAGTCGGCCATCACCACCACCTCCACGGCCACCAGGCCGACGCAGACCCCGGTGAGCAGGACCAGCGCGGCCAGAGCCGGAATCCGGCCGGCGACCGGCACCAGTGCCAGGATCAGCAGCACCGCGCCGGCGCGGGCCCAGGTGAGGGTGCGCAGGGTGCGCAGCTGGAGGAGCATGTCGCCGGCCAGGTAGCAGGCCACCCCGCCGAAGAGCAGCGGCACCCCGGGACCGCGCAGCGGCTCCGCCAGTGACGGGTGCGGCTCGCTGAGCAGGTTCAGCGTCTGCTCGGCTCCGAGGGAGAACAGGATCAACTTGGTGATCATCGGCAGGAAGAGGTAGGCGTACGCGTCGCGGGCCAGCGCCACCCGGGCCCGGCCCTGGGCGGCGTGCAGGGCGATGCGGGCCGCCGGGCCGACCACGTCGAAGTGCAGCCACCACAGCGTCGCGGCCAGGACGATGGCGACGCCGGCGGCGGTGATCGCCTGCCAGCTGAGCGGCCGGCCGGCCAGGTTGGTGCCGACGCCGACGGAGATCACCGACTCGCCGAGCGCGATCATCAGGATCAGGTCGTACCGTTCGGTCCAGTGCTCGGCCGAGGCCACCTCGCCGCCCCCGGTGCCGGCCAGCAGCCCGGTGGCGTACTGGGAGACGACCACGACCGCCCAGAACCCGTCGCGGACCAGCTCACCGGTGTGGGGGTCGGCGAGCTGGTGCGGGACGAGGGCGGCGGCGAGCAGCAGCGCGGTGCTGAACACCAGCTCCGGAGTGAGTCTCATCAGGTGCCGGTTCTCCACCGGCTGGTCCCGCAGCACGTGCCAGTAGATCCGGGCCCGAGGCGCCCCCGCCGCCGCTCGCCGCGCACCCGTCCACTCTCGCAGCGTCCGCCGGGCCTCCGGGCGGATTCGCTCAGCTCGTCGCGCGGTACCGCGCGACGTCCAGCAGCCGGCCCCGCGACGCCCGACGGGCGCCCCGGTCGGCGTGACCGGAGCGCCCGTCGGGGGAGACGGCGGCGGTTACAGGCCCAGCTCGGCCTCGAAGTTGCCGCCCTCCAGCCGCTCCTTGACCGCGACCAGGAAGCGGGCCGCGTCGGCGCCGTCGATCAGCCGGTGGTCGTACGACATGGCCAGGTAGACCATCGAGCGGACCGCGACGACCTCGCCCAGCTCCGGGTCGTTGACCACGACCGGGCGCTTCACCACGGCACCCGTGCCGAGCATCGCCGACTGCGGCGACGGCACGATCGGGGTGTCGAACAGCGCGCCCCGGCTGCCGGTGTTGGTCAGCGTGAACGTGGCACCGGCGATCTCGTCCGGACTGATCTTGTTGGTCCGGGTACGCTCCGCCAGGTCGGCGATCCGCTTCGCCAGGCCACCCAGGTTGAGGTCGCCCGCCCCGTGGATCACCGGCACCATCAGGCCGCGCTCGGTGTCCACCGCGATGCCGAGGTGCTCGGCGTCCGGGTAGGTGATCGTCCCGGCGTCGAGGTCCATGCTGGCGTTGACGATCGGGTACGTCTGAAGCGCCTCGACCGCCGCGAGGGCGAAGAACGGCAGGAACGACAGCTTCACGCCGTGCCGTTGCAGGAACGAGTCCTTTGCCCGGACCCGCAGCTTGGCGACCTTGGTGACGTCCACCTCGACGACGGTGGTGAGCTGCGCCATCTCGTGCAGCGACTGCTGCATCCGCTTGGCGATGGTCGCCCGGATCCGGGGCAGCTTCTCGGTCGTGCCGCGCTTCGCGCTCGGCTGCGGCTTCGCGGCCGGCTGCGCCGGGGCCGCAGCGGCGGCGGGCTGCGCCGCCGGGGCCGGGGCCGCCTTCGCCGCCTTGGCCTTCTCGGCCGCCTCAAGCACGTCCTGCTTGCGGATCCGGCCACCCACGCCGGTGCCGTTGACCGAGGAGAGGTCGACGCCGTGCTCGCTGGCGAGCTTGCGCACCAGCGGGGTCACGTACCCGGATGCCTCCTCGCCGCCGCCCTGGGCGGGCGCGGTCGGGCGCGCCGGGGTGGCGGTCGGGGCCGGCGGCTGCGCCTGCTGCTCGGCCTGCGCCGGCTTGGCCGCCGTCTCGGCCTCCGCCGACGGCTCGTTGTACGACATGCCGGGCGTCGGCTCCTCGGCTCTGGGCGCCGGGGCGGCCTCGGCCTTCGGCTCGGGCTTGGGCTCGGCCTTCGGCTCGGGCTTGGGCTCGGCCTTCGGCTCCGGCTTGGCCTTGGCAGGGGCGGCGCCGGCCGCGCCGACGATCGCCAGGACGGCCCCGACGGCGGCGGTCTCGTCCTCGGCGACCTTGATCTCCAGCAGGGTGCCGGCGACCGGGGACGGGATCTCGGTGTCCACCTTGTCGGTGGAGACCTCCAGCAGCGGCTCGTCGACCTCGACGGTGTCGCCGACCTGCTTGAGCCAGCGGGTGACGGTGCCCTCGGTGACGCTCTCGCCCAGGGCCGGCATCTTCAACGGGGTGCCCTCGCCGGCCGGCGCCGGAGCGGCCTCGGCGGCCGGTGGCTGCTCGACGGCCGGCTGCTCCGCCTCGGCCTGCGGCGCGGCGGCGGCCTCCTCGGCCGGCTCCTCCTGCCCGGCGGCTTCGTCCTCGCCCGCGGACTCGCCCGCCCCCAGGATCACAGCCAGCTCGCTGCCCACCTCGGCGGTCTCGTCCTCGCTCACCACGATCCGGCGCAGCACGCCCGCCGCCGGCGACGGGATCTCGGTGTCGACCTTGTCGGTCGAGACCTCGAGCAGCGGCTCGTCGACCTCGACCGTGTCGCCCTCCTGCTTGAGCCAGCGGGTGACGGTGCCCTCGGTGACGCTCTCGCCGAGCCGAGGCATGGTGACCGATACCGGCATCTTCTAAGACTCCTTCATTCCCCTGGTGCGATCTCGCCCGTCTGCCGCCGGACGCCGCGGAATCAGTTCTCGATCAGGCGTGCGCGTGCAGCGGCTTGCCGGCGAGGGCGAGGTGCGCCTCGCCCAGGGCCTCGCCCTGGGTCGGGTGGGCGTGCACGAGCTGCGCCACCTCGGCCGGGTAGGCCTCCCAGTTGTAGATGAGCTGCGCCTCGCTGACCAGCTCGCCGACCCGGGCGCCGACCATGTGCACGCCGACGACCGGCCCGTCCTCCACCCGGATCAGCTTCACGAAGCCGGCGGTCCTGAGGATTTGGCTCTTGCCGTTGCCGCCCAGGTTGTAGTTGTACGTCTTGATCTTCTCGGCGCCGTACTGCTCCTTGGCCTTCGCCTCGGTGAGGCCGACCGACGCCAGCTCCGGGTCGCAGTAGGTGACCCGGGGGATGCCGGCCTCGTCGATCACGGCGGGGTTCTGGCCCGCGATCTCCTCGGCCACGAAGATGCCCTGCTGGAAGCCCCGGTGAGCGAGCTGAAGGCCGGGCACGATGTCGCCGACCGCGTAGACGTTCGGCACGCCGGTGCGCAGCCGCTCGTCGGTCAGCACGTACCCGCGATCGGTCTTCACGCCCTGCTCCTCGTACCCGAGGTCGGCGGTGCGCGGGCCGCGGCCCACGGCGACCAGCAGCAGCTCGGCCTCGACGGTCTCGCCGCCGGCGATGGTGACCCGGACGCCGTTCTCGGTCTTCTCGACCTTCTCGAACGGCTTGCCGACCTTGAACTTGATCTGCCGTTTGCGGAAGGCCCGCTCCAGCGCCTTCGACGACTCCTCGTCCTCGGCGGCGACCAGCCGGGGCAACGCCTCGACGATCGTGACGTCCACGCCGAAGGACTTCCACACGCTGGCGAACTCGACGCCGATCACGCCGCCGCCCAGCACGATCGCCGAGGCCGGGACCCGGTCCAGGGTCAGCGCGTGGTCGCTGGTGATGATCCGCTCGCCGTCGACCTCCAGGCCGGGCAGGCTCTTCGCGTACGAGCCGGAGGCGAGCACGACGTTGCGGCCGGTGTACCGCTTCCCGTCCACCTCGACGGCGTTCGGGGCGACCAGCCGGCCGTGGCCCTCGACGATCGTGATCGCCTTGTTGCCCTTGAGCATCCCCTGCAGGCCCTTGTACAGGCGGGCGATCACGCCGTCCTTGTACGAGTTGACCGCCGCCATGTCGATGCCGACCAGCTCGGCCTTCACGCCGAACTGCTCCGACTCCCGCGTCTGGTCGGCGATCTCGGCGGCGTGCAGCAGGGCCTTCGTCGGGATGCAACCGTTGTGCAGGCAGGTCCCGCCGAGCTTGCCCTTCTCGACCAGCGCCACGGTCAGGCCCAGCTGGACGGCGCGCAGGGCGGTCGCGTAGCCGCCGCTGCCACCTCCGAGGATGACGATGTCGAAGGTCGCTTCGTTCGGCTCGCTCACGTCCAACTCCCAGTTCGCGTCACTGCATCGGGGGTCATGGCGGGGCGGCACGGACAGACCCCACCTCGGTCATCTTGTCACCACCGCGTACCGGGCGCGTAGTGAGGTGCCCAACGACACGTCTCCGACACGTACGCTTGGCACCGGTTTCGATGACGGATATGGGGGAGACGGTCGGTGGCGCTGTTCCGACGACGCAAGCAGGCGCGCCCGGCGGGGCAGGACCGCGCGCCCGACCGCGCCGATCTCGACCATCTTGAGAACTTCGTCCGGACCCGGCGGGGGGTCGAGGCGTACATCGAGCCCCGCACCACGGTCACCGAGACCACCGTGATCCTCATCGCCGACGACGGAGAGTGGACCCGCCGGCGCGTCGACGGCCCGGAAGGGGCCCGCCGGTTCGCCCACAAGCTGGCCATCCCGATCTACGACGTGCGCCTCATGGGCTACCCGCAGCGGATGCGGGACTACAACGAGCGCCGCAAGCGCCGCCCCGAGCTGTACTGAGCCGCGCCAC
>NZ_SMKJ01000331.1:0-7010 GCF_004348615.1 Micromonospora sp. KC207 | reverse complement strand
GAACCCCGCCTGACGGCAGGAACCGTGGAGAGCCCGTTGCCGAGAGATCGGCACGGCGGGTTCGGAGAGCGGTCCGGGGAAACGGACCGGGAGCAATCCCGCCACCGCGCCCCGGGCCGACTCCACAAGCGGATGTAGCGGACGTCGGCGAGTTCGCAGATGGCCTGGTGGTGGCGGTGCACCGCGGCCGGGTCCATCGGCCCACCCGTGCTGGTGGTAAACACGAGCCCGGTTTCGGTCCAGTCGGCGGCGGCCTCGCGCCGGTCGATGTCCTGCCGAGTGCGATAGCGCTTGAGTGCGGTTACGCAGTCGCGGGGCAGGACGATGCGCCGCGCGGAGCGGTGGGTCTTGACCGGTTGGAACGTCGGGCCGCCTCGGGTGCGGGCCAGGGTGCGCCGCACGTACAGGTGGCCGGCGTCGAGGTCGATGTCGTCCCAGCGCAGGCCGAGAAGTTCCCCTCGCCGTAGTCCGGTGCGTAGTGCCAGTTCGAACAGGGGGCCGTGGCGGTGGTAGGCGGCGGCGAGGAGGTAGCGGCGGGCCTCGCCGACGGTGAACGGTTGGAAGTCGCTGCGCGGGGTGGGTAGCCGTACCGAGCTGGCGACGTTGCGGCCGAGGAGGTCTTCGCGGACGCCGTCGGCGAGGGCGGCCGACAGGACCGCCCGGATGTAGCGGACCGTGGCGGGGCGGATGTGCTTGCCGCAGCAGTTGCCGATCGCGCAGCAGCGCGGCCGGCGTGCCTTGACCGGATGGTCAGGGTTCCGCTTGGCGTCCCAGCCCTGTGCGCAGCACTGGCACACGCTCGGAAGGCGGTCGAGGAAGGTCCGTACGTCCCGGACCGTGAGCGTGCCGAGTTTGCGTGCGCCGAGCCCCGGGATCAGGAACCGGCGGACCAGGGATTCATACGTGACGTACGTCGTCGCCCGGAGCCGATGCCGGGCGACGCCGGTCAGCCACGCGGTCAGGTAATCGCCGACGGTGAGGTTCGGGTCGGCGGCCACGACCAGGCCCCGGTTCGAGTCGGCCAGCTTCTCGGCGAGCTTGTCGGCCGCCTGGCGGCGGGTGGCGCCGTAGACGTAGATGCGCTTGCGGGTGCCGTCGGCGGCGAGAACGTAGCCAGCACCGCACCAGCGGCCGTCGGCCCGTTGGAAGATCGTGCCTTCGCCGTTGGCCTTTCTACCGGCCATGATCGGCCTCCTTGGTCAGTGAGTCGAGGTAGCCGGCCAGGGACCGGGCGGGGATGCGGCGGCAGCGGCCGATGCGTACGGAGTGCAGCCTGCGGGAGCGGATGAGGTCGTAGACGGTGTGCCGGCCGACTTGCAGCCGGGCCATCACGTCGGTGACGGTCAACAGGTCGGGGCTGCTCATTGGCCCTCCCCGAGTTGGCCGGTGTAGCGCCAGTCCCCGACGGTGAGCAGGTCGGTGGTCGGGTCGACGCCGACAGCTTCGGCGTGGCGGGTCAGCCGCCAGCGGCGCCGCTCACCGCGCAGCGCGGCGAAGGTGGTCGAGTAGGCCAGTGACTTGCTGGTGACGTGGCCCCGGTAGCCGAGCTGGTGCGCCCACCGGCGCAGCCGCAGCCCCCGCAGGTCGGGCAGTCCGCCGAGCCGCCAGCAGGTCTCCACCAACACGCGGTCGTGCGCGGGCAGCCGATTGAGGCTGACGCCGGGACGGCGGCCGGTGCCCGAGCAGACCCGGCACCAGCGTCGGAGCCCGTCGCCGGGGCGCAGGCCGTCGCCTCGACAAGCAGGGCAGAACAGCGGTGGCACGTCGACGCCGACGGCCTCGGCGGTCTTCGTGGCGTACTTCGCCACGTACCGGGCCACCACCACGTCACCGGAGGGAAGCGGCTGGATGTCAATCTGCCGCCCCCACCGCAGCACACGCCCGCCGACGATCGCTGGCGTGGCGACGGTGACGGCGGGGACCGCCCGGCGGATCGCGGTTTCCAGCAGGTGGATTGTTGCCCAGGTCGGCGGCGGGGTGGGCAGGCCGTCCGGTCCGTCGAGCCTGACGATCGCGTGGAAGTGGACCACGCCCCGGGCCTGGAACTCGGCGACCTTGGCGAAGGCCATCCGCACCTGCCGGGCAGCCTCGCGCCGGGACAGACCCGCTACGGCGGCGATGGTGCGGCGTGCCTCGGTGGTGAACCGCGCCCACAGCATTCCGGCGTGGGCGTTGAACAGTACCTGCCCCGGATAGTCGTAGCCGTCCGGTTCGAGGGGGGTGCCGATCAGCGGATCGTCCGGCAGGTGCCACCGACCGCATACGGACCGATCGGGGTGGCAGGGACGCAGGACACCGTGCCGGGCGGGGCCGAGGTGTACCGGGCCGAACGACGGCGCGGTCACCGTCACGAACACCCGCGGCCGGGCCACGGTGGTGGGCTCATCACGGAGCCCGGCGGCGATCAGGTGGAAGGCGTCGAGCTTGTACAACGTCGAACACGCCGGACACCGCGCGGCACGCCGGTTACGGCACCGCACCGTGATCATCTGCCGGTCGCCGGTGTCGGCGAGGACCCGGCCGGTGCCGGCCTCGATGAGCAGACCATGCCCGGTCAACCGGATCGGGTGCCCGCACACACCGACTCGTCCCTCAACCTCCTGAGCGGCGGCGATACGGAGCAGGGCGTCGAGGTCGACGCCAGCAGCGGTGGATGGCATCATCGGCGCGGCTCCTCTCCATTCGTGGTAGGGCTGCTTGCAGGGAGAGCGGCGGGGTGTTCTTGGCGGAATGAGCCGCCGCCCTCCCTGTCCTCATCGCCGGGACGGTCCGCCCTGGCTGCGTCGGCGAGCAGCCGCAGCGGGTCACGCACCAGTCCGGCGGTGTCCGCCGCGATCCGGTCAGCGGCCTCGTCACTGACGTACGGGGTACGGACCAGCGTGAACTCGGGCCGGCCTTCGGCGACCATCGAGGCGACCCCGATGTAGGCCGGGTCCTGCAACCGGCGCGGGTGCTCATCGGGGAAGCCGGTGATGTCCGAGCCGAGTATCGCCGTGGCCGCCTCGCTGGTGCGCTGCGCGAAACTGACCGCGACCTGGCAGTTGTCCCGGATCTTTGTCGGGATGGCGTCGCCGGTGGCCTTCTGCGTCGCCAGGATCACCTGGATACCGACGTTGCGGCCCTTACGCACCATCTCCTCCACCAGCCGGGCCGTCTGCCGCGCCACCGCATCGCGCTTCTTCGACTCGACGTCGGTGCCCTTGGACTCGCTGAAGAACGTGTGCGCCTCATCGATCACCACCACCACGAGCGGCCACGAGACGGACGGGCCGAGATGCCACACGTTCTTCACTCCGAGCACCGCCCGGATACATCGCTGACGACCCGTCATCAGCTCATGCACCCGCGCCAGATGATCACGGACCTGCTCCGGATCGTCCTTCGCCGACAGCCACGCCCGGCGGAACAGCTCGTCGTAGTCCGGGCCGCCCTTGCCGTCGATCAACACGAACTGCACCGCCGACGACGGCGCGAGTTGACAGAACCGGGCGTTCAGCAGCGAGGTCTTGCCGAAGCCGGCCAGCCCCGCGACCACCACCCCGACACGCCCGAAGAGCGGATGGTGACCGGCTGACTGTCGGCGTCGACACCCGCCGACCACGTCTCCAGATGGTCGACGGTCGTGGCGTGTCCGTTTCAGGCGGTCGGTTGGGTGAGCGGGTCGACCAGCAACGCCCGAAGCCGGACCAGGCCGGGACGGACCTGCGCTACCCGTACCTGCGGCACCCGCCACGCGTCGGCGAGATGCCCAGCGGCGTCCTGGAACTCGACCAGGCCGAGCCGGCCGACCGTGGAAGCATCGACCTCGACACCCCACCGCCGCGCCCGCACCCGGACCGTCGGAACCAACTCCCGCCGCACCACATTGGTGTGTGGACGCGACGACCACAACGGCGGGCGGACGCGTTCGGTCTGGACCAGGCCCACCCGCACGGCAGTTCGCCGCCACGTCCACCGGATCCGCCAGGCGACACGTATCGCCGGCCGGATCTCCGCGTCGGCCAGCAGATACCGCACCAGATGCGCGGCCAACCAGACGACCACCACGACAGCCGCCGCGCCCAGCAGCACGGCGGGAACCACGGTGAGCAACCTCAGATGAGTCGAATCGATCGTCGTCATCCAGGCTTCACCGCCGTCAACGCCGACGCGCGGAAGATCTGCCACGGCCGGCCGTTCTTCTCCCCCGCCACCAACGTCAGCCCGGTCGCCTTCACCCACTGGCCGACCGCGAGGTCCTTCGGCACCGAGGGCTGCGGCACCGACACCCGCAACACCTGCGGGGTCCCACCGTCGGCCGTCAACGCCAGGGGCACCTCCACCAACGGCGCACCCGTGGCGCGGTCCGTGGCGGCAACCCCGCTCTCCTTGTTCTTGAACTGCGGTGTCGCCCCAGCGAGCACCAACAGCCCCTTACCACCGTCAATCGGTAGTACCAACACGAGCGTTCTCCTTCGTTCGCCCACCACACCCTCATGGCATGGTTACTAGGCTTCCTAAGCTTCACGTGACAATAATGATCTAGTCAAGAGGTTTTGCTCAGGAATCTTGAGCAGCCCGTGTAGCTCAACCAGGACAAGACGACTACGATCAGCACATGCCGCACGACGCCGACGACCGACGCGCCCTGTTCCAACGGGTCGTCGACGACATCGTCGACCAGATCCGCACCGGCAAACTCGCCCCCGGCGACGTGCTCCCCACCGCCCGGCGCATGGCAGACACCTACGGCGTCGCCTCCATGACCGCCCAACGGGCGCTACGCGAGCTGCAACACCGCGGCCTCACCTACGCCGTCGTCGGCAAAGGCACCTTCGTCCACCCCCAGGCACCCCAACGCACCGGCACCGACGCGGACGGCCGGCCCACCGCCGCGACGACCCAGACCCCGGTCATCAGCGACAACCCGGCCCTGAACCGGCGCCTCGCCCTCTACCTCCTAGAGCGGGACCGCATCAGCGGCAAGATCGTCGACGCCTTCATGAACAAGGACACCGCCGCCGCCTGGCAAGCCACCGAAGAACTCGCCACCCTCCAACAAGCACACACCGACCTCGCCGACGACCTCGCCGCCTACGAAGCCAACCTCGGACGAGCCGCCGCCAGCGAGGCGCCCGAGCCTGCCGAGCCGCCGACACCGAAGAAGGCACGCCGCAACCCGAAGGCGTAGCCCAGCAGCCCGCCACCGACGGAGCGACTGGGCTAAGAATTGCTTCACCTAATCAAGACGGCCCGGCCAAGGCCGGGCCGCGCGCACGCGCTACACCTTCGGCCCGCGCGCACGCACCCGACGAACCACAAGAAGCAGGGAAATCGTCACGGCGCGGCAACAGGCCGTGACGATCCCTTCAGTGGATCAGCACCGCACTGGGTTCCGGGGATCGACGCCACGACGCTACGCGCCGAGGCAACGAGCAAGCCACCTCCTCGCACCGAATCGGACACCCGTGGTCACGCCCAACGTCAGCCAGTCGCCCATACCATCGCGGATGCCCGCCACAAAGACATCGATACATTTGCGCTTGTACTAAGTGCCTGACATCAACCGAGGCGCACGACCACGCACGCCGACGCGCAGAGCAGCCGAGATAACTCAAAGTAGTAGTGCACGTTCAGGCGATTCAACAGGCGCGCGGGGTGCAACGGATCCACCCGCTGCATCCCGCGTTTTGCCACGCCGAATTGGTCAGCTACGCGACTAGTTTATCCTTGCGGACGCCGCGCGAAGATTTCCACATCCTCAAGCGCATTATTTGCCCGCGACGAAAAGTCCCGGTCACTCCGCATTTCCTCCAGCCGAGACACGACCTCATCCGAAATCGCCCGATGAATACGGGCCACGTGACCCAAACAGATCACTGCCAGCTGCCTGATTTGCAGATCAAATTCACCATCGATCACATCCAACAGCGCGCTTTCGATCCAAATCCGCTCACTCTCATGGTTCACCAATGAGAGCAATGCATCAGTCGCCCGCGGCACGTCACCACTCGCAACCTCCGCCATCAGATCAGCGCGCCAGGATGGGTCTACCTGCGGTGAGTCCTTGTCAGTCACCCGATATCCAACCTGCACTCATGTGGGAACTTTTGTCGGTCATTACAGCGGTCGACCCTTTCGGTCAACCAACCCGGCTTTCCTAATAGCGCTTTGCATACCTTGAGATAGCTCACCCCAGCCACGGACATGACCATGCCAGATATCGTTCATTCCGCCATCCCGGCTACAACCACAGGCCGCTTGCCTGGTTCGGTCCAGAATCACGATCTCTCCATCCGAGACGCCGATCCTCCGGGGAGACTGACCAGGCCCCTCAGGTGTCCACTCAATCGAGTTTTCGAGCGCACCTTGACCATTTCTCGACTCAGCGCTATTTGTTCCCCGCGAAGAACCCCTTGCAGTAGGACCATGCTTCCCACCGGCTTCATAGATGCTTTCCCCGCAGTTATGAACGAGTACTGGCGTGGTGCCTGCGAGCACATAGTACGTGTGGTGGGTGGCGACAGTGAGGTCGCGCATGAGTTCGGAGCCGGTGAAGTTGTCGACCGCGACGACTGTGACCTCGCGTCCGGGTCCGCCGCCGCCGGCACCGGCACCGGTGCCGTCGCCCTCCAGCCGCTTGTCGTCGTGGATTAGCAGCCGATGTCCGACCTGGAGTTTCCCGGCGTCGACCCACTGCCGGTCGGTGGCGTCCCAGAACGGGTGATGCGCCGTGGTCTCCAGCGTCACCGCCCGCTGCGCACCGCTGCCCAGCACGGTGACGTTCGTCAACTCCCGGTCGATGTTGACATGCAACCGGGTCACCGGCTCGGCGCTGGTCTCCCCCGTCTCCGGATCGGTCGACACCACCTCGTCACCGGGCTGGACGTCCCCGATCGGACGGGCCGTACCATCGGCCAGCAGCACCAACGTCGCCGGGTCGAAACTGTGCCGGGGCTTGCCGGTGGAGCAGGAACCAGCCGACACCTCCTCCGCCCGCGGCGGCCGAGCCGACGGCGCCGACCCACCAC
>NZ_SMKJ01000330.1:0-7018 GCF_004348615.1 Micromonospora sp. KC207 | reverse complement strand
TCGGTGGTGAAGGCCAGCAGGGCCATCCAGACCAGGGCGAAGCCGGCGAGCCGGGCCGGGGGCATCGGCTCGTGGAAGATCAGCACCCCGCAGCCGAGCTGGAGGATCGGGGCGAGGTACTGGAGCATGCCCAGCGCGGTCAGTGGCAGCCGGTTCGCCGCGCCGGCAAAGAGCAGCAGCGGGATCGCGGTGGCCGCGCCGGCCAGCACCAGCAGCGCGGCGTGCCCGGCCGAGACGTGGCCGAACGTCAGGCCGCCGGTGGCGCCGAGCCAGCCGAGGTAACCGAGGGCGGGCAGGGCCAGCACCGCGGACTCCGCGAACAGCCCCTCCGCCGCCGGCAGCCCGAGCCGCTTCTTGACCAGCCCGTACCCGGCGAAGCTGACGGCCAGGGCGAGCGCGAGCCAGGGCAGCCGGCCGTAGTCGACGGCGAGCACGGCCACCGCCGCCGTGCCGATGCCCAGCGCCACCCACTGCCCGCGGCGCAGCCGCTCCCGCAGCACGGTCACCCCGAGCAGCACCGAAACCAGCGGGGTGATGAAGTAGCCGAGGGCCGTCTCCACCACCCGCTCCGAGTTCACGCCGTAGATGTAGGTGCCCCAATTGACCGCGATCAGCGCGGCGGCCACGGCGACACCGGCCAGCGCCCGGGGCCGGCGTGCCAGCGTACGCAGGAAGCCGACGTTGCGCAGTGCGGCGAGCAGCAGCGCCACGAACAGCACCGACCAGACGATCCGGTGCGCCAGGATCTCCAGGGGGCCGGTCGGCCTGAGCAACCTGAGGTAGAGCGGGAAGAACCCCCAGAGCAGGTACGCGCCGATGCCGTAGAGATATCCGAGCCGAAGCGGGGTCACCCCTCCACCGTAAGGAATGAGCCCGCCTCGGGCTCCTTTCCGGTGACCCGGTTCACCCGTCCGTCGTGCTCCATCCAGCGGCCCGGGTCGACCGGGACGAAGCCCACCTTGGCGTACACGCCGTGCGCGTCGACGGTGGCCAGCACGATCCGGCGTACGCCGAGGGTGGCCAGGTGGTCGCGGACCGCACCGGCCAGCCAGGTGCCCAGCCCGCGACCACGGGCCGACCGGTCCACGTAGACGTCGCAGAGCCAGGCGAATGTCACGCCGTCGGTCACCACCCGGGCAACCGCCACCTGCCGGCCGTCGCCGGGTCGGTAGACGCCGAACGACAGCGAGCCGGCGAACGCCCGCCCGACGGTTCCACGGTCGCGCCCCAACGCCCAGTACGCGTCGGTGGAGAGCCAGTGGTGCACGAGGTCGAGGTCGAGCCGAGCCGGGTCGGTGCTGATCTGGTGGCCGTCTTCGCGGGTCAGGGTGAACACACCTGCGACGCTAGCGCGACCGCCCCGGTGGGCTCAGTCGCGGTCGAGGAGCGCGCCGAGGAGCCAGGTGACCACGCCGACGAGCAACGCGCCGAGCACCGCCTCCGGCCAGAAGCCGTCGACGTGGAACGGCAGCCCCGCCTTGCCCGCGATCCAGCTCGTCAGCAGGAAGAGCAGGCCGTTGACCACCAGCGCGATCAGGCCCAGGGTCAGCAGGTAGAAGCCGCAGCCGACAGTCTTGACGATCGGCTGGAGCACGGCGTTGACGACACCGAAGATGACCGCGACGAGAAGCAGCGCGGTGATCGCCTCGGTGACCGAACCCGTGTCGAGCGTGATGCCCGGGATGAGCAGGGTGGCCAGCCAGAAGGCCACCGCCGTGCTGCCCAGCCGGATCAGAAGACCCTTGAGGAAACCCATGGCCGGATCGTGCCACGGAGCCGCCATCCGGGGAACCCGCCGATCGCGCCGGCCACCGTCAACCCCGGGCCGGCCGGCCGATCAGCTGCGACTCGATGGGGGTCGGCGAGAGCAGCGCCCAGCGCAACGCCCGGCGGTTCACCACCGCCACCATGTCCTCCCGGATGCGGGTCAGCCACTCGGCCGAGCCACCGAGGCCGAGGGCGGCACCGGCCAACGCGGCCTCGGCGGGGCGCAACGGTTGCAGCACGACCAGGTCGGCCCGGCCCAACTGGTCGACGTCGGACGGGGTGAGGCCGTCCCGGACCACCAGGGTGGACTGCCAGGCCGGCCCGGGACCGGCGTCGGCGGGCACCGGACCGGCGTCCACCACGAGCAGCACCGGGCGCAGCGGCGAACCGGCCACCCCGTCCACCGCCCGCCCCGGCGGCAGCACCGGGATCGGCCCGTCGGGCGTGCCGACACCCCGGACGAAGGGCTCCCACGCCCGGGGCCGGGTCGTCTGGACCGCCACCCGGGCACCCAGTGCCAGCGCCCGCAGGGCCACGAGCTGGGCGGCACGCACCCCGCCGACCAGCATCAGCCGGGTGCCCTCCGGCCGGAACAGCCGGATCGTCACCGCCGCGCCGCGCCGGTTGGCGCCGACCATCAGCCCGGCGGCGCCGACCGGCAGCTCCAACTCGTCGAGGACCGCCGGGTCGGCGGCAGCGCCCGGGACGGCGAGGGCGAGCGGCAGCGTGCCGGCCAGCGCCGGAAGCTGCTGGCCGTCGAGCCGGTCGACCTCCGCGCCCGCGTCGTCGGCCAGCCGCCGCAACGCCTGTGCCGCTGTCGCCAGCTCGGCCGGGGCCCAGACGGCCAGCCGTACGGTCAGCTCGGCCGGCGCGGTCACGCCGCCGACCCCGGTGCGCGGCCCCACGCAGAGCGAGACCGTGGTCGCGGCGGCCGGCAGGGTGAGCAGCCGGGGCACCAGCCGCCGCGCCGCGTCGGTCCGAGGGTCCGGCCCGCGCCGCACCCGGAAGGTGGCCTGGAACAGCTTCCCGGTCCGCACAACCGGCCAGGACTCCAGCACCGGCCCGCCGCCGTCGTGATGGGCCAGTTCCATGAGTACGCGCAGCGCGGCGTGCTCGCCGAGCGGGCGGGCGGTCACCGGCCCGAGCCGGCGGACGATCCGCCGGACCACCCCGGAGAGGGCGACCCGCAGCTCCTCGTTGGTCCACCCGGCCACCCGCAGGACCCGCACCGCCAGCAGCACCGAGTCGCGCCCGGCCAGCCGCCCGTCGGTGAGCTGCCGGTACGACGTGGCCACCGTGCTCGCCCCGGCCGTGGCGGCCGGCGCGGGGGAGCCGCTGAGCAGGAGCTGGAGCCGGACCGGGGGCAGCTCCGGGGAAACCGGCGGCAGCAGCGTCGACGGCGCGGGCAGCACCCCGGGCCCGTCGCCGAGCAGGTCGCCCGGGTCACCGATCTCCAGCACGGCGGTCAGGCCCCCGGCGTCGTCGACCACGGCGGCCGGGCCGCCGGCCAGCTCCGCCGCGCGGATCGTCGCGCCCGGGTCGAGCAGCCCCAGCAGCCCCGGGCCGGCGGCCGACGCCAGTGCGCGTCGCCGGGACAGGTGGCCACCGGCGACGCCGAGCCAGGTGAACAGCCAGCGCCCCCGGACCCGTACCCAGGCGGCGGCCAGCAGCGGCGCGGCCACCGCGACGGCGCCCACGGTCATGGCCGCGCCCCGGCCGGCCCCGGCGACGACCAGCGCCACCGCCGTCTGGGTGGCGATCACCTGACCGACCCGCACGCCGGTCGACGGCCGCCGGGTGGTGGCGGGGATCCACTGTGGTGGCAGCGGCTGGTGGTGCGCCGGCTGGGCCGGAGCCGGAGCCGGGGCCGTGGTGGTGCTGGCCGTCACCGCGCCTCCTCAGTGCTCGCCCGGAGACGCCGCCGGGCATCGGTGCGGTCGGTTCCGCAGCGTCATCGTATGACTCCGGATCGGCATCGCGGGAGTCACCGTTGTCCACAGGGGAGCAGGGCGGGGTAGCAGAACCGCCACCGGGCGGCTACCGTCAGCGACGAGTTCGCTGACCTTATCCCGTCCCGGCGCCGGCCGCCGGGAGAGGCGAGCGGTGCGTCCGCCGCGGGCGCGTCCGACGGCCAGCCACGATCGAGGAGACGAGGTGACGTCCGGGTGTCCCAGACCCAGGCAGAAGCCGCGGTGATGCAGCAGACCGCCGCGAAGTTCGAGCAGGTGGACCAGTCCCTGCAGTCCATGCTGACCGGCCTGCTGGCCGAGCTGGAGGTGTTGCAGCAGGCCTGGCGGGGTGCCGGCGGGCGCTCGTTCGAGCAGGTGAAGCAGCAGTGGTCGCAGGACCAGGCGGCGTTGCAGCGGGCGCTGCGGGAGACCGCCACCGCCATCCGCACCGCCGGCCAGCAGTACGACGTGTCCGACAACGAGGCCGCCGGCCGGGTCGCCGGCACCAACCGCAGCATCCAGCTGCCGCTGTAGCACCTCCCGGAAAGGGGATCATCCGATGGACCATGGGGTTCTGGTCGTCAACTTCGCCGCGTTGCAGCAGGCCGGCGCCGACATCCAGCGGGCATTGAACACGCTGGACAGCCAGCTCGGCCAGCTCGAACGCGACGCCGCCCCGCTGGTGGCGAGCTGGGACGGCGAGGCCCGGCAGGCGTACGAGCAGCGCCAGGCCCGGTGGCGCTCCGCCTCGCAGGACCTCCAGGCGATGCTGCGCGACATCAAGCTGGCCGTCGACGACTCCGCGTCGGACTACCTCGACACCGAGAAGCGGAACGCCAACCTGTTCCAGTGAGCCGGCCACGGCGGCGTCCGGCGGGCGCCGGGCGCCGCCAGCCGGCCCAGCGGCGAGGAACAACCGTCGACGCCTCGGTGCAACGGGGTGCCCCCTCCCGCGAGCCGCGCCGCACGGGCGGGTCAGGCCGCCGGCCGCCAGCGACGGCGACCGCCCCGGGGCAGCACCACCGCCAGCAGGACGGCGCTGGCCACGGCCGCCCCGGCGACAGCCGCGACGGCCAGCGCCCGGTCCCGGGCCGCCGCCCGGCGGGCCTGGCGGGCGACCAGTGCCGGGTCGACCCCGTCCGCCGGCAGCGCCCCGGCCCCGCGGGTCGGTCCCAGCGGGCCCGCCCCGGTCTCGGTGACCGCTCGGTACGGGTTGAGCACGCCCGCGCCGTACCCGCCGCCCGAGCCGCGCCCGGGGGCCGGGTCGGCCGTGGCGAGGATTCGCTGCGTCACCTGCGCGGCCGTCAGCTCCGGCCGGTACTGCCGGACGAGGGCGGCGGTGGCCGCCACGAACGGGGCCGCGTAGCTGGTGCCCTCGGCCCGGCGGTGGCCCTGCCCGGGGGCGGCTACCAGCACCTCGCCGCCCGGGGCGACCAGGTCGACGTACGAGCCGGTCTGGGAGAAGTCGGCCCGCCGGCCGTCGGAGCCGATCGCACCCACCCCCAGAACCCCGTCGTACGCGGCCGGGTACGGCTGCGGATCGCCGCTGTCGTGCAGGTTGCCGGCGGCGGCCACCACGACCACGTTCCGGTCGACCGCGTAACCGACCGCCGCCCGGACGGCCGGGTTGTCGGCGTACAGCACGACGGAGAGGTTGAGCACGTCGGCGTCGTGGTCCACCGCCCAGCGGATCGCCCGGGCGAAGTCGGCGGCGCTGACCGTGCGCCCCGACTCACGCCCCTCGACCACCTGCTGCTCGCTGACCCGTACCGGCAGGATGCGAGCGTCCGGGGCGAGCCCCTGGAACGCGACGCCGGAGCGGGGCGCGGCCGCGATGATGCTCGCCACACCGGTGCCGTGCCCGGCGCAGTCCTGGCTGCCGTTGCCGCCCGGATCGAGGAAGTCGGCTCCGGCCTGGACCCGCCCTACCAGCTGCGGGTGCCCCCGGTCCACCCCGGAGTCGATCACCGCGACGGTGACGCCGGCCCCGGTGGCCAGCGCGGAGAGTCGCTCCGGGGCGTACCGCTGCTGAGGCCACGGGGTGGCCGCCACCGGACGGGCCGGTGCGGGCGGCGTGGCGCAGCCGGGTGCCGCGCGGAGCGCCCCGGTCGCGGGTGCCGGGGCGGCGGGAAGCGCGGTCAGCAGGGCTGCGGCCACTGCGGCGAGGGCCGGACGCGTGGCGGGCCGGGGCATCGCGCCTCCGTATCGTGTCGGCTTCGGAACCGGATGTTATCCGCATCCGGATTGTCCGGCGGGGCGTCCCTGGCCAGCCATTGTGATCTTGTTACCACCTTGTAGGTTGTACGCGATGCCTATGGCCTGAGCGCGGGAGGAGAGGTGGCCGTGACCGACTGGGAGCCGGCTACCGAGGCCGAAGCGGCGATGCGCGACGCGCTCCGCGCCAACGACCAGGAGCTCTACTTTCGGGTCCTGGCCCGCACCGATCTGCTGCTGCCGGTTTCCGCGGAGGCGTTGGCCGGGCAGGCCCCGATGGGATGGGGCACCTGGACCACCGGTGGCCGGACCCACGTGCTGGCGTTCACCTCACCCGCCGCGCTGCGAGCGTGCCTGGGCGGGAGCCCCGCGCCCAGCCGACGCAGCGCGTACGCCGACCTCGCCGCCGACTGGCCCAACCACGAGTGGTGGCTGGCGGTCAACCCGGGCCTGCCCATCGAGGGCTACCTGCCCGCCTGGTTCGTCTCCCAGCTCTCGCGGGGCGATGTGCGACTGCCGGGCCGTACCCTCGGTGCCCGGGCCCGACTGGAGCGCGTCGAGTCCGTCGCGAAGGCCCGGGCCACCGCAGTGGTCCCCGGCCAGGACGCTCCGGTGTCGCCCGCGCCCGGCCCGGCGGCCGTGGGGCCGCTGCCGGGAGCCCCGACGACCGGGCCGGCCGACGTCGCGGATACGCCCACCACCCGGCTCACGGCGTCGCCGCTGACGGCCCCGCCCCGGCCGCGGGGCGGTGCCCCGGCCCCACCGCACCCGGACGGGTCGGTGGGCGGCCGACCCGGTGGCCCCGGTGCCGCTCCCGGCGAGGCGGCCGACGGCGAGCCGGTGCCGGGCGGCTCGGCGTGGCTGAACGTCCCCCAGCGGAGGCCGTCGACGGAAGCCGCGCCGGGCGAGGCGACGGTGGCCGGCAACGGCTCGCCTGCCGACGTCCCGGGCCCGCCCAACCAACCCGCGTCCTTCTTCGAGCCGTCGTCCGGCCGTAGCCGAGCGGCCCGGGGGCTCGGGGAACCCCGCCGTCCCGCCGACCGCGCCGTCCCACCGTCCCGGGGCTTCGCCGGCGGCCAGCCCTTCCC